>CAYWNG010000143.1:6430-11675 GCA_964458685.1 uncultured Pirellulaceae bacterium | reverse complement strand
ACAATACTGCATTGGCGGTAAGCTTGGCTTGGCATTGAGCCAACGATGCGGGCAGCAAGAGACTTTCGCCAAGGTTCAATTGCTCGGAAAAGTCTTCGCCTTCGATCGTAACGCTACCGGTTGGAGTCGTGACAAAATGGAATCGGCCATCTCCACCGATAGCGATTGAATCCACGTCGGAAATGCGATCGAAGCAAAACTTATCGCAGCTCACCAATCGCATCCTTCCTGGCTGGGAAGTTGGCTGAGGCACTTGAATGGGTCGAGGCCCAGATTGGTAATCGGTGACTTCAATTGACTGGGGGATATGCAGCTCGCGAGACTTGCCGCGCGCGTCCAGACGATTCCAATCGAACAGTCGAAAGGTAGTGTTCGAAGCTTGCTGAATTTCAGCAACCAACAACCCAGCGCCCAGAGCATGCACGGTGCCGGCGGGGATAAAGACGCAGTCACCCGCTTGAGGATGAATTTCATGCAAGCACTGATGGACGGTGCCATTGTCAGCCGCTTTCATGAGTTCATTAGGACCAACTCCGGGCTTCAGTCCCGCGTATAGAACTCCACCGGGCTGGCTGTCGATAATGTACCAAGCTTCGGTCTTTCCCAAGTCCGGCGGGGTCATCTTGAGGGCGTAAGCGTCGTTGGGGTGAACCTGAACGCTAAGTACTTTTTGACAATCCAAGTACTTAAGTAGCAGTGGCAGCGAGGTCCGATTGGCTCCCAGCAACCAAGCCGCGTCCTGAGCGATCACGTCGCCCAGGGTCTTTCCGGCCAGAGAGCCATTAAGAATTCGGCTGGAATGCTCGGGATGGTCGATCAGCTCCCAACTTTCTGCCCAAATCCCGTTTTCGGGAATGGACTTACCTAAACGCGTCTGCAAACCTCGCCCACCCCACAAATAATCACGGAAAAGGGGCTGGCAACGCAGCGGATAGGCAGCTTCGAGCATCATGAGCAGATAACCTACGAAAAACGGTCTTGTCGAGTTATAGTGTGTTGCAGTTTTACGTTGCTTGACCCTCGCGGGACGGGAACTAGCCTGCGAACTAGTCGGCTAAGCCACCCGCGAGACGGCATCCACTTTACGCTCCGAATGCGCTGAGGAATAGGCTGGAATGATCAACAAGCTGCCAGCAGACGATCTTTTTGAGAAGAGTTCGATGACCTTCGGGGAACACCTCGAGGAGCTTCGTCGCGCGCTGGCTAAGGCGATGATCTGGCTGGGAATCGGAACCGCTCTCGGACTCCTTCTAGCCGAACGCATCGTGAAGTTCATCGAAACGCCACTTAAAGGGGCGATCACAGGATACTACGTCGAACGGGCTAAAACGGCTTTCGAAGAGGCCAACGGAGCGAAACCAAGCGACGAACTTGCATTGTGGATGACGAACAACAACATGCAGCCACAACGCGCCTATGTGGATCCGTTCACGATCACCGACCTGGTCAATCCGACCGCGCCAGCTCAGCCGAAATCCGAAGTCGAAGATATCGACCAATCCAAGTTAGTAGGCAAGCTCGAGCAAAACCCCTGGAAGGACGTCGACATCCGCCGTCTCAACGAACTGAAGCCTTTCATTTTGTGGCAGCCGATTCCCAACAAGCTGATCGCGCTAACGTCGATGGAGCCCTTCATGATGTGGATGAAGGCTGGAATCGTCGCTGGTATCATCTTTAGTTCGCCGGGAATCTTCTACCACATCTGGCAGTTCTTCGCCGCTGGGCTTTATCCTCACGAACGCCGCTATGTGTACTGGTATTTGCCGCTCAGCTTGGCCCTGTTTTTTGCGGGTGTCGCGCTGGCCTTCTTCGTTATCTTCAAACTTGTCCTTCAGTTTTTGATTGGATACACCAGCAGCCTGGACGTTGAGTTCGCGCCGCGATTAAACGACTACATGACCTTTGCGATGATGTTGCCTCTAGGCTTCGGGTTGGCCTTCCAGCTACCGATCGTCATGCTTGGATTGCATCGCTTTGGCGTCGTCACTGCCGAGACATTCTTATCTCAGTGGCGCGTCGCGGTACTGGTGATTTCATTCCTGGCGATGATTTTGACACCAGCCGATCCTTACAGCATGATCGGCTTGGCGGTGCCTCTGATCGTGCTTTACTTCCTTGGCATTTTGCTTTGTCACTACATGCCTAGGGGAGCTGGGTTCGGTTCAGCAGCCGTCGATCCTTAGGAGTCAACGCACAGTCTGCAAGATAGCGACTCGGGAAGCAGATCGTTTAACGAAATACTCTCCGATAGGAGTATTAACACTTCGTCGTTAGATCGCTGATTCACGCATTCGAGCAAGATAAGTCTCGCGGAGCTTCTTGGTTAATGGCCCTGGCAATCCACTGCCGATAGCACGCCCATCGATCTGGACGACGGGCATGACAAAGGCCGATGCTGAAGTCACAAAGGCTTCGTCGGCTGACTGAGCCTCCTGAATGCTAAACGGGCGCTGTTCAATTTGCAGCCCTGATTCGCTGGCGAACTGAATGACCGCGCTGCGTGTAATCCCATGCAAGATCTCGTTCCCAAGTTGACGCGTAATCAACTTGCCGCGAACGATTATGTACGCATTGTTAGAGGTCCCTTCAGTAACGTTACTATCCTCGACAAACCAAGCATCATCAACACCCGCATGCACAGCCATCATCTTTCCCATCGATGGATAAAGCAACTGCACCGTTTTGATGTCGCGTCGAGCCCATCGCTGGTCGGGAATGCTGATGACTTTCCAACCGACTTCGGCCACGGGTGGATTGGCTAGGTCAGGCTTGGACTGGGTGAAGGCAACCACCGTGGGCACGACGTCCTCAGAAGGAAACTTGAAATCGCGATCGCCTGGATTCCCTCGCGTTACTTGAAGGTAGACTATTCCATTGTCGATGTTGTTATCCTGCACCAACTGGCGATGCAGTTCCAGCCACTGCTGTGAGGTTAACGGGTTGGCAATGGCGAGCTGATCCAAGGATCGGTCCAGCCGCTTCATGTGACCCGCATAGTCGATCAGCTTGCCATCGAGCACCGAAGTTACCTCGTAGACTCCATCGGCCATCAAGAAACCCCGGTCAAAGATCGAGACCATCGCCTGATGCTCGGGGACATAGCTCCCATTGACGTAAACGATGCGAGTCATAGGAATCGATCAGGCGTGAGGCGTGAGGATTGAGGATTTCAGCCAGCGGGGTGATACATCTTAGCCAGTGCGGTTGAGGAACGAAACCCGCTAATCTCCGTAGGGTGCGGTTGAGGCACGAAACCCACCTCTTCTTAACCATCGGTCAGCTACCATCGATCAGCTTTCAACACTGGTATCAACCACCGGACCAGAGGCTATTAAGCGGTTTCAGCCCGGAGGGCGACACATGATTTGCTTTGCGGCTAACTAGAAAAACTGCTAACCCCGGTCAAACCCGGCAGGAATTTGACCTACCCGAACCGGAGCAGCCAGTCAGCCGAATTTGCCCCTCCCAAACTCTGGCCTCGTCGGCCTGAACCGCCTAAGGTAAGATTTGTCCTTTTCCTTGCAGGCTCAACCAACTGGTTCGGCCTCGGCATTCGTCGATATTCCAAACGTGCAATCAAACTATGTCAGAACATCATGAGTCTCGGCTGGCTAAGCTGAGCAAAATCGAAGCCGCCGGAGTCGATCCGTGGGGCTACTACTTCCCAAATCGCCTTTGGAATAGCGACGTCCGCAAAAAAGCTGGCGAAATCAAATATCAGCTCCAGGATGGCACGCAACTCGAACTGCCTGACGTCGATACTTTGGACGCTGAAGGCAAGCGAATCGTCGACTACAAAGCCTGGAAGCAACAAGCCGGCGAAGGCGAAGAGATTGGACCACAAGTCCGCGTCGCTGGCCGAATCATTCTTTTGCGTGGAGCTGGCAAGCTCAAGTTCATCACGCTTCGAGATTGGACAGGCGATATTCAGATCCTCATCGGCAAGGGACAAGTTGGCGATGAAGCGTTTGACATGACTGCCAATTACGACCTGGGCGACTGGATTGGCGTCGATGGGCGATTGGGCCGAACGAACACGGGCGAGCTGACCGTGTTCGCCGCCGAGTTGCACTTTATGTGTAAGACTTTGGAACAACCACCTGAAAAGTACGCTGGCTTGACCGACCCCGAGCAAAAGCAGCGACAACGCTACCTCGATCTGACCTACAACGAAGGAGCGATGCAAACGTTCCTCAATCGAACCAAGATCATCCATTCGATTCGAGCGACGCTGGCCGGTCGAGGCTACATCGAGATCGAAGGCCCAACGCTACACACAATCGCCGGTGGTGCTGCAGCGCGTCCTTTCCTAACGCATCACAACACGCTGAATATGCCGCTGGTGTTGCGAATCGCTTTGGAGTTGCACCTCAAGCGACTCTTGGTAGGCGGTATGGAGCGCGTCTACGAAATGGGCCGCGTCTATCGCAACGAAGGGATCAGCCCACGACACAATCCTGAATTCACCATGATGGAATGCTACGAAGCGTTCGCCAATTATGAAGTGATGATGGATTTGACTCAGCAAATCATCCTCGACGCTCTGAAGGCCACCGGCCAAGGCTACGTCATCGAATGGGCTGGCAAGACGATTGACTTCACACCTCCGTTTGCGCGACGCACCTACGACGACCTTTTCCGCGAAGCGACTGGAGTCGATCCCGCAGATCAAAACGCTATAGCTCAATATGCTCGCAAGATCGGCTTGGACACCAATGGAAAACACCCAGATGTGATCAAGAGCGAAGTCTTCGAAGAGAAGGTTGAAGATAGCTTGGTTGGTCCCATCTTCGTGATCGATTACCCAGCCAGCATCTGTCCTTTGACCAAACGCAAGACATCCAATCCAGCCGTGGCCGAACGCTTCGAGATGTTCATTCACGGTATGGAGCTTGCCAACGCATACACCGAGCTAAACGATCCGCAACTTCAAGAAGAGTTGTTCAGTAAGCAACTTGAAGGTCAAGCCGCAGAAGATTCTATGGCCAACATGGACCACGACTTTGTGCTGGCACTCCGCAATGGAATGCCGCCTGCCGGTGGACTTGGGATTGGTATCGATCGACTGGTAATGCTCTTGACCAATTCACGCAGCATTCGCGATGTGGTTTTGTTCCCGCTCTTGCGACACCAATCCAGCACACCCAGCGGTGAACAAGGACAATCCGAAACATGATTGAAGCTTCGCTCAAACCGCTGGTCGGTATCATCATGGGAAGTCGCTCGGACTGGGAGACGATGAAAG
>CAYWNG010000143.1:0-6420 GCA_964458685.1 uncultured Pirellulaceae bacterium | reverse complement strand
CGGCCGAAATCCTCACACAGTTCGAAATCGCCCATGAGTGCCGAGTCGTTTCGGCGCATCGAACGCCAGCTTGGATGTTCGAGTATGCTGGCGAAGCCGAATCGCGAGGGCTGAAGATCATCATTGCTGGAGCTGGCGGAGCAGCTCACCTGCCCGGCATGGTCGCATCGTGCACCGTCCTTCCCGTGTTGGGAGTGCCGGTTCAAAGCAAAGCACTGCAAGGCTTGGACTCATTGCTTTCGATCGTGCAAATGCCTGGAGGCATTCCCGTTGGGACATTAGCGATCGGCGCAGCGGGAGCAAAAAACGCAGGGCTACTGGCAGCCAGAATTCTCGCGACAGAGGATGCCTCGCTTCGCGAAAAACTGCGATCCTGGATGCAACAACAGACTCAATCGGTGCTCGACGACAATACATTGGAGTAGCTCACTTGGCTCAATCGCAAATTCTGCCAGGCAGTTGGCTAGGTGTTCTCGGTGGTGGTCAGCTTGGTCGCATGTTTGCAATGGCCGCTCATCGCTTGGGCTATCACGTTGCCGTTTACGAACCCGAACTGGAGAGTCCAGCGGCTCAATCGGCTGATCAACATTTTTGCACAGCCAGTTCGACAAAAGGGCCGCATGAACTGGTTACCGAAATGGCACAGCTCTGCGATTCTGTGACGCTTGAGTTCGAGAACATCGACGGCGATCTGTTGCGCACCGCGGCTAAGTACTCTCACACGCGACCGGGAGTCGAATTTCTCGAGATCTGCCAAGATCGCAAGCGCGAAAAAGAGTCGGTAGCTCGTATCGGTTGCCCGACGACACCCTTTCGCGCGGTAACTTGCGAAGCTGAAGCCAAGCAAGCCGCAGAAGAGTTGGGTTGGCCCGTCGTGCTCAAGACGGCTCGCAGTGGTTACGACGGCAAGGGGCAACGCATCGTTCGCTCGCTGGATGGACTGGCCGCAGCTTGGAAGGACTTGAATACAAACCATGCGGTCGCCGAACAATGGATCGATTTCGTCGCCGAAGTCTCGATGATCGCCGCTCGGAATGCGTCCGGAGATTTTGTCTGTTACCCACTGTTTGAAAACCGGCACGCCAATCATATCCTCGACGTGACCGTCTGCCCTGCAAGTCCTGAGCTCGCCAAACTACAGACGCAAGCCGAGTCGATTTGCCGCGCGGTTGCGGAAACCTATAGCGTTGAAGGCCTGTTTTGTGTTGAGTTCTTTGTGACTCGCGATGGCAAGCTGATGGTCAACGAAATGGCGCCGCGGCCGCATAACTCGGGCCATTTGACCATCGAAGCGTTCGATATCAGTCAGTTTGAGATGCAAGTCCGAGCCATCTGCAATCTGCCATTGCGTCAACCAGTCCAGACCAGCCCAGCAGCGATGGTGAATCTTCTTGGCGATGCATGGGATCGCGGCACACCCGATTGGTGCAGCGCGCTCAATCAAGCTCAGACGTTTCTTCATCTCTACGGAAAATCCGAACCACGTGGTGGAAGAAAGATGGGACACGTCACCGTGCTTTCTGCATCCGGTAACGCCGCCGAGTTAGCAGTGCAAGTTCGCGAGCAGATCTCGCGACTGAAGTCGTAGATTATTCTCTAAAATCGCGCATGAACCGGTTCGTCGTTTAACGGCAAGCCGTAGGCGACTGTTGATATGGACCTACAATGGACCGATTCTACGCGGGGCCAGTGATCGTTAGGGGGCCATTGCTTATTCGTCGTCATGACAGATTTGCTCGTAGAGTCGATGATCAAAGCCGATCAGAAGACACAGTCGCCTACGGCTTGCCGTTAAACGATTGTGTCGCCCTCCGAGGGACTGGCGTGGCAGACTTAGAGTTGGGCCACAAAAAAACACAGCCTGAATAAGGCTGTGTTTTTGAGCTTTGAAGCGGTGTTCAAATTGTGCTGCTAAGCAGAACTGTTCAGCTTCGA
This sequence comes from uncultured Pirellulaceae bacterium, assembly GCA_964458685.1. Classification (GTDB taxonomy): domain Bacteria; phylum Planctomycetota; class Planctomycetia; order Pirellulales; family Pirellulaceae; genus Aureliella. The sequence goes on along the minus strand of CAYWNG010000143.1, from coordinate 4,485 downwards.
TTGCCTACTAGCGACCGCCGCTGAAGAACTTTCTTAGCGTTTCTGAAGCAGCGTCTTTGGATGATGTGCTGCCGGGCTTTTGAGGAACTGGAGGCAACTTGCCGGGCTTCTGCTTAGCTGGTGGAGTTGCTGGCTTGGATTCAGCCTTCGTATCCGATTCGCCCTTCACTTCCATCACCGTATCGGTCGCATCAGAGCTTCCGAATTGGAACTGTCGAGTATCCGGCTCATCAGCGCGTCGTTCAAATTGATCGGCCTCTTCAAGCCATGCACTAACATCGAACTCTTCGTAACGGCTATCACCTGCTGAAGTTGCAGTTCGTTCAGCGGCTTCTTTAACGCTCTTGATCTCATCTTTCTTGACGTTGGCGATACCCGCCTCAATCACTGCGATGAACTCAAGCTTACCAATCTTGATTCGGTCGCCATCTTTAAGAATCTTAGCCTTAGCTGGATCCAGCGGCTTGTCATTGACGCTTGTTCCATTGCGACTCTTCAAGTCGACCAGCAAGATTTTGCCATCCTTATGAAGGATCGCACAATGCCGCCGGCTAATTGAGTCACTCTTGGGACGCAAATGGCAGTCGTCGGACCGACCAATAAGAAACTTATCGTGGTTAACCGCGATCAGCTTTCCAGCGTGATTGCCGGAAAGAACCTTCAATTGCATCTGCATGCTACCCTCACGAAAGCAAATGCCTATCGAACTAGAGCTCCGTCAATAGAGCCCCTCAGTTATAACATTTACAGGCTCGAAAAAAATCCCCATTTTAACGAAAATTTCACAACTCAGTATAATTCGGCAAGCCACCAAGAAAGGAAAATTAAGGGTATGTCGGTGGAATAGTTTGCCGAGAAATGCCAATGTCTAGATTCTAGCAGTCCACGGCTTGCTTTCAAATTTCAGCCGTGTCTCTTCAGGTATCGGCACAATGGTATCAGAACAATCATAGCATTGAAACTGGATTCCAAAATCAGCCCTTAAGCCCTCCTGAATCCGCAAGGAAAACCCCGCCAGGTGTCCTTCAGGCTGAAATCCCAATTCGGCGAGCCCCAGCAGAGAAGTCGCCAAAGGGCTGGTCTGAAGTAGCAAGCTGCCATGCTGAAGGAGGGCCTGACCATGTCGACGTTGAGCGCTTCCCATGACCTTGAAGCCATCAACTATCACGTCCCCAGCGTGCCTACGCTCGAAGCACAAGAAGCTACATCCGCCAGCATTACACACAGCGGACGACCGCTGAATTTCAGGCAAAGGCTGGTTCGACCAAAGCTCGGCCGCCACCTGATATTGCGCTAACCAACCGATGACCGCTCTGTGTACGCAGTCGTAAAGCTTTGAGGAAGCTCCGTGGGCAACCGCTCCAGCTTCAGTTGCAGGAAGTGTGATCGAGTAGGTCCAATCGTAGTGATGCACGATCGCGCCGCCACCCGTTGCACGCCGTACAACACATACATCTTCCGCCGGATTGAAGCTCTGAAATTCTTCGAACTTTTGAAAGTAACCCAGCGAGACAGTTGGCTTATCCCAACTGTAAATACGCAGTCGGGCGATTCCATCTTCTGCCGTTTGCACAAGCATGGCTTGGTCGATCGACATGTTGTCGATACCACTGCGAGCCGAGTCGATCTGATAGATGCCTTCCACGCTTTGTCGTTCGCTCAGCTAGCGCACTGCTTTTGATAGGCGGCGTAGTCCATTAAGTTATCGATCGTTGCTCCAGCGGCCATTTCGACCTTGATCAACCAACCGTTATCGTAAGGATCGCTGGCCAATCCTTCCAACTGATCGGCCAACTCGCTGTGCACTGCAACAACTTTACCGGTCACAGGACTGTACAGCGGGCTTACGGCCTTTACCGATTCTACTTCCCCGAACTGTTGGCCCTGAACAACTTGAGCACCAACCTTTGGAAGCTCCATGTAGACCAAGTCCGTCAACTGCTGAATGGCAAAGTCGGTGATGCCAACTACGGCAACTTGCTGACCGTTTTCAGATGTCAAACCAACCCACTCATGGGATTCGTTGTACTTGAGATTTTCCGGATTCATTCAAAACTCCCATGGATCAAAGTGGATGACTAATGCGCTGCAAACAAACAACTATTGTGCGTTTGCTTTGTAGAACGGCAAGGCGACTATCTCTGCATCGGCCTTAGAGCCGCGAATATCGACGACGACAGCCGTACCGACCTTGGACATCTCGGCCGATACGTAAGCCATGGCGATCGGCGTTTGCAGAGTCGGTGAAAATGTTCCGCTGGTGACTTGTCCAATTTCGCGATTGTCTGTGTCCAAAACTGTCGCACCTTCGCGAGCTGCGCGGCGCCCAGTTAGCTTGAGACCGACGCGTTGAATCATCGGCTGCTGTTTGGACTTCGCCAAAAGAGCTTCGTCACCGATAAATGAACGATCCTTGAAGTTGACTGCGAACGAAAGTCCTGCCGTGATCGGATCAATCTGCTCGGAAAGCTCGTGTCCGTACAGCGGCATTCCGGCTTCCAGTCGCAGAGTATCCCGAGCACCCAAGCCCACCGGCTCGATACCAAACTCGCGGCCAGCCAAAAGCAAGTTCTCCCAAACTCGAACTGCATCCTCAGCGCGAACGATAATCTCAAAGCCATCCTCACCGGTATAGCCTGTCCGACTGACAATTGCCGGCTTGCCCATCTGCATCGCGACGGTGGCTCGATAGTACTTCAATCGCGCCATGCGGCCTGGATTTTCGGGGAACAGTCGCTCGATAATCTCTACGGCCTTGGGACCTTGCAAAGCGATCATCGCTGTGGACGCAGTCACATCATGACAGGCTACATCCGGATAGTCGGCCAAATGAGGCTGCAACCACTTCGAAATCTTCGCGTGATTGCCCGCGTTAACGACAAGAAGATGGTATTGCTGGCCGCTGGGACTTTCCAAATAGGAGACCAGAACGTCGTCTAAAATGCCGCCTTCAGCATTGCACATCAGCGAGTAACGCACTTGGCCAACTTGCAAGTCGGTGACTCGGCGCGTCAACAAATGATCCAGCAGCAATCCGCTACGCGGGCCCTCCAGACGCAGGCGAGCCATGTGAGAAATGTCGAACAAACCGGCTGCAGTGCGTGTCGCTAGGTGTTCGGGAACGATCGAGCTATACTGGATCGGCATTTGATACCCAGCAAACTCGGCCAAGCGAGCCCCCCTAGCGATGTGCCATTGAGTCAGAGGCGTTTGGCGAAAGCTGGTTTCGGTAGTCTGAGAGGATTCCGTCATGTCGGATACGTGTTCCCAGTAGGATTTTCAAAGAACTTGGCGGGAGGAAGCGTAACAGCGACCAGCTTCCGCCAAACGTCCGTATTGTACCCAGCTTCCTAGTATCGTGTAGATTCCGATGACTTTCGTGTCTGAAATATCAGCCGGATGTGTAACACCATTACGAGCCCACTAACTTCAAGTTTTCATTTCAAGCCTGCCATGCTCTTTACCTGCCCAGAATGCGGCCAAGCCCTCAGGGCCGCAGATGATGCCGCTGGCAAGAAATGCCGCTGTACCAGTTGCCAACAACTGGTGCCAATTCCCGGTGGACCCGCTAAGTCCAAGACTACAGATGCCAAAACGACTGAGGCCAAGGCGGCTGAGCCAATCCCAACGGCCAAACCACTTGCAAAGCCTCAACCACCCGCCAAGCCCGCTCCCAAACCGACCGTTGCAAGCGAATTGGATGACTTAATCGTCCGCCAACAAGAACAGATTTTTCACCAAGCTGCCCAGTACCATCAACAACGCTCGCAAGCTGAGCGACGAGCCGAGCAGCAACAAAAAAATAGCAAGTATTATTCCACCGACCGTCCAAGTTCTACTTCGCCACTGCGAATTATCTTCACGATTGTGAGTGTCGTAGGAATTCTGCTGGTCTTGGGATGTTGCGGATTTTTCGGTTTCGCCGTGATGGGCCAATCAGCTCAGTTAACGGTCGACTCCTACACCGCAACGGCTAAAGCTCAGGGATCGCTACAGAACAAATCGGAAGGGAACCTTCGAGGTCAAGCAGTTGTAAACCGATTGACGGGGAGTGAGTTTTGGCTGATCGTTCACAACTCACCCACGCCCGACCCCGTGATCAACGAGCTGGTTTTACGCGAGATGACCAAGTTGGCTTTGTCGCAACAAGAGGTCCAGAGAGGCAACTTCAAAGGCAAGAAACTGGTTACCAACAGTACCAGCATCTACAGTGGAGCTGGAAAAATCAACGCTGACGTTGAGGTATTTGTCGATGGAAACAAATTGGTGATGTTAGTTTACGTGAGAGGCTCTGCCAAAGCTAAGGCTGGAATACAACCGCGTTCGAGATGGGAGTCGATGGAAGATTCCTTTGACAACGCTGAGAGCTTTTTTTCGTCGTTGAGTCGCAAGACGCAGTAGCAATGTTCGACCTAACAGGAAGCGTTTAGTTTTGAAGTGCTTTTTAGGCACGTAGTGCCGACACATCCTCTGCCGGGGCTGACA
>CAYWNG010000142.1:4202-11721 GCA_964458685.1 uncultured Pirellulaceae bacterium | reverse complement strand
TTGAATCATCACGATTCGCAGTACATTTGACCTTTAGGCCGTGTGCATGAGCCTTTCCTGCACACGGCTTATTTTTTGGATTGCAGCCTGCCTTCACCCCTAATCCCTAATCCTACCTAGCCTAACCCGATCATGAGCTCGCCAAAGATTCTGATTCAGTTCGACACGGACAAGACTTGCAGCACCTTTGATGCAGTTGTTGCGGTTGATTCAGGCGTGCAGCACTTGCTGCAGTACGCTAACATCAACTCAGAAAATGTCGTCGGATTGGTCCATGGCGCGATGTTCACTCGCGGACCTGATCAACTGAAAAACACAGCGATTTTCGTAGGCGGCTCCAACGTAGCCGATGGCGAGAAGCTTGTCGCTAAGATTCGCGAAACGTTTTTTGGACCTGTTCGCGTATCGGTCATGCTGGACTCCAATGGAGCCAACACCACGGCTGCCGCGGCTGTACTTTGCGCCTCCAAACACGTCGATCTTGCAACATGTCGAGCCGTTGTATTGGGCGGTACTGGCCCTGTTGGTCAACGCGTAGCGAGGCTGATTCTGCGCCAAGGCGGACACGTCAGTCTGGTTTCACGCAACTTGGAACGCGCCACAGCAACTTGTTGGGCGATCAATTCACAGGTCGAAGGCGGCTCGGAACGACTGCAAGCCATCGTCTCGGACTCATCGTCGAGATTGGCTGCGTGCATGCAAGATTGCAACGCTGTTTTCGCCTGTGGAGCCGCAGGTGTCACACTGCTTGACGAGGAGACTCTAAATGGCTCCGAACAACTTCGAGTCGCCATCGATCTCAATGCAGTCCCACCCGCAGGCATTTCGGGCATTGGCGTCATGGACAAGGCCGTTCAACGCGGATCGCGATTCGATTACGGCGCGATCGGAGTCGGTGGCTTGAAAATGAAGATTCATCGAGCGGCTATCGCTGCCATGTTTGAGAAGAACGATCGCGTCTTTGATGCCGAGGAAATACTCGACGTTGGACTCCAGTTGCTCAAGTAATCGAAAATTCGCGGCGCCTTGAAAGTGCGTAAAAACCGAAGGCAATTCAAGATTCTTGCCCTCTCATTCGCTACAACTGGCAAAAACGGTTACGCTATCTCAGCTCATCAAGCTGGATTCTAGCCGCCGATTGCTTCTGTTTTTCCCATCGCTGATCACAATTGGACTCACCCTAAGCTTGTCCAATTGACACGACAGGTTTAGGAATTTGGCAAGGCAATCAATTTCAAAGGTCTTCCGTTGCAAATCGATCCGTCTCAACCGCTCAAGTGCCTCTTTGTACAGCCTAAGTTCGAAGAGACGAACTTCTGGAACTTCATTGAAGGCGCGCATTCCATCGGTGCCCGCGCGATGGCTCCGCCATTGGGATTGCTGACCGTTGCTGCGCTTGTTCCTTCACACTGGCAACTCAAGTTAGTCGACTTGAACACCGAAGCACTGCGCGATGAAGATTGGAATTGGGCAGACCTAGTGTGCACCGGTGGCATGCTGCCTCAACAAGCTGGCATCTTGGAGCTGGTCAATAGAGCTCAAGGAGACGGCAAGTACATTGTCCTGGGCGGCCCTGATCCAACCAGTCAACCAGAACTATACAGCGGTGCCAGCGCTCTTGTTCTTGGCGAAGGCGAAGCGTCGATTCCGATTTGGCTCAAGAGCTGGAGCGAAGGTAAGCCGTTTGGACAATTCTTGCCTGATCGTACCGTTGACGTTACTCAAACACCGTTACCAAGATTTGATCTAGTTAACTTCAATCATTATCTCAATGCGGGTATTCAATCTTCGCGAGGCTGTCCGTACAACTGTGAATTCTGCGATGTGATTGAGCTGTTCGGTCGCAAGCCTCGAGTGAAAACTCCCGAGCAGTTTGTCAGCGAACTCCAAAACCTCTACGATGCGGGCTATCGAGGATGGGTCGATATCCACGATGACAACTTCATCGGCAATCGTTTAAAGATCAAACCTGTGTTGGAAGCGGCTGCTCAGTGGATGAAGGAGCACAACTATCCATTCATTCTCTCAACAGAAGCCAGTGTCAATCTTGCTGATGACGACGAACTTCTGGAGCTAATGCGAGAATGCCAATTCCGCTATGTGTTTCTAGGTATTGAGACACCCGACCCTGAGGTTCTCAAGCAAACACAAAAGCGGATCAACACGGTTAAGCCACTGATCGATCGAATTCGTAAGCTCTACAGTTCGGGCATCTCTGTCACAGCCGGCTTCATTCTCGGCTTTGACTCGGAACCTGAAGGCGTGGATAAGTCGCTGGTGCCGTTCATTCAAGAATGCGGAATCAGCATGGCCATGGTTGGTTTGTTGTTCGCTATGCCGAACACGCAGTTGACGAGGAGACTGCGAAATGAAGGTCGCTTGGTGTCTCACCAGGACGGTTGGGTTCCCGAACTTAACGAGCGTTATCAAGTGCGAGTCGCTCAAGGGGGCGTGGACCATACCAGTACAGGACTCAACTTTATCACCATGCGTGATCGAGTCGACATCTATCGCGAGTTGCGGACGATCATCAAGACGATTTACTCGCCTAGAGCATTCATGGATCGCGTACTCGACACAACGACGCGGCTGCAGTTTAAGACGAAGCATCGTCCTAACTGGTGGGAAGGCAAGCGAATGCTGCGCGGCTTCGTCAATGTAGCCAGTACTCTGATTCGCAATCCACAGACTCGATGGCTCTATCTTCGAAACGCATGGAAGACCATGTGGATGGGGATCGACAAGTTCGAGTATGCCCACACAACGATGGGTGGCTACACTCACTTCAAAAGACAATCCGACCAATTGATCGCTTCGTTGGACCAGTCGATTGAGTTCTACCTACACAACGCCCCATTCCCAAGATCGATGGCCGACATGAAGAACTGGCCCAATAGCGGCAAGCCCTTGGTGGCCATAACGGTACCAGACTAGGTTCGCCTCTCGCAATTGTTCTTATGCGTCGCGCCGATGGTTCTTTGCTACGAATAACTAAGGAGCAACGAACGCGCGTCGAAGAATGGCCTCGATAGCGGTCATGTTCTTGGCAAAGTCCTTGTGGAATTCGGCTTTGCTCTCAGCAGATGAGAACAGCAGTGGCCCCACGCGATCTTCAAACAAGGCACCAAACTCGCTCGACCCAGGAACCAGGCGACCTTCTGACAAGAGAATCATTGGATCGTTGCCCAGCAACACTGGCGTGAAGAAGTCTGGGTTCTTCATGAACGCATCGAAGCACGCTTGGTCCGCAAGCCAGAAAACCATTCCACGGTGCTTGACCGCAAACTGCTCACTGCCCTTGCGCCATTGCTTGGCACGCAGTGACACAGGACAGTAACCATTGATCATCGATTCGGTTACAGTAGTTGTACTAGAAACGGTACGGATGTTCGTCGGCGACACTGGGGATGTAGGCTGGGTGTTAGTAGGCTGAGCATTAGCAGGAAGGCTTGGACTGCCAGCGTTTACCGAAGGCGAAGTCGCCACGACGCTTTGGGTACTTCCGAAATGAGGATTGTCCATGGTCGAAGCAACAGCACCGGACGGGCTAGCCCACTTGCCGTCCTTGGCGGAACCTTGAGAACCAGGCTGTGCAGTTGTCGAGTAAGGGCCAACTTGAGCCGAGACGGTTGGCAACTGCGCTTGGCCCTCCATATTGCCGCCAAGCACACCGAGATCCGCAAGGCGAACGAGCGAGAGCTTGTCCAACTTTGTCGAGCTTTGGAAGCTCGGGAGCGGTAGTACTGTTTTGTGATCCGCCCAAGGGTGGAAACGGATTTGCACCCAACGGAGAGGATTGCGAGAGTTGCTTCTCTGTGTATCCGCCGATTTGTGTCTGCACTGATTTGACAGCCCCCGTGATTGATGGCGGTTGTTCAGTTGCAGAAAGCGGACCAGTCTGAACAGCGTTGCTAGAAGCCAGACCGCTTTGAAGCTGTTGCTGCATCATGCTCGGGCCCGAAGCGGTGTAGTAGCCAGGAGTGTTCGTGTTTGTTGGAGCTGCAAATCCGGGCGGTGGCAGCGTGGGTACTTGCGGGTTGACGGTATTGGGCATGCTTGTCTGTTGGGCGATGGAACCTGCATTCTGAGTCCTCTGAGCGGCTGCAATCGCATTGTTGTCGCGATTCATGACAGCGACTCGCTCCAACACGCCTAGATACTCCTTCACATCTTGCGGACAAGTGCCTTGATGGAGCTTCTCACCAACAGGGCTTAAGAAAACGTCCGTGGGGTAGCTGTGAATTTCGAATTCCGACATTGCGTTTCGATCGCGTGTTCCATTGATTGAAACGCAAATGAAGAACTTATTCAGCACTTGAACGACCTCTGGATTGGCGAAGACGTTCTTTTCCAGAGTTCTACAGGGCAAGCATCCGTCGCCATAGAAGTGCACCATCAATGGGACTCTGAACTGCGCCGAAGCTCGACGCGCAGTTGCTAGGTCTGGTGCCCATTTGATTTGTGGAACGGTTGAATCAGCGAAAACCGCTCCACACATCAAGGCCAACACTAACCAACAAAGGTAAGTTCGGGCTGCCACTTGGGATTCCTTTCCTCGGCGACCAATATCGTAAAAAGTGGCTTCCAAGAAGCGCACCTCTAACAAGTCAAATCGGCTGGTAATCTATGCCGCTTAAGACGACTAAGCGGAAAAAGCGGAAAAAAACGATCATAATTTCGCTATCAATTGAGGTTTGACTTGACACGGAACCCCTCAACGATAATATTCCTAGACGACTTAAACGAAGGATTCTTCATTAACAGAGTCACCTGACGGCCGGAGGAAAGTACTTCCGAGCTTCCAGTTTCTAATACCATGATGGTTGTTTCCTAAAACAAACACCTTAAATCAGTTGACGGTCACTATCAGACCTCCTGATCGAAATGGTGGGATCTCATTCGGGCTGGTAATTGTGACTAGCTCGTTTCCCATCAGGTACAAGAAATGGCGGGATTCATGTGAGCTTCCGGCAAGCAGTTTGCCGTTGATTGTATCGCTCCTGATTTCCGTGGTGATCCCCGACGAACCCGGGCTCGGCCTGGCAAAATGACTTTTTGTTTCGCTGACAGATCAACAAAACTCGTTCATTCCAACGCACACGTCGTTGTGTCGGAACGAAATTCGGATACCCCAAGTCCTTAACTAGAATCACGTTCTAGGTAGGCATCGATCGGCAAGCTACTCCTGTTGCCGATTGATTTCGCGATGTGACGTGGATTTGTGATTTCCACCAAAGCACTTTTCGCGACCAAACTGACCTCAGATGAGTTTCATTTTTGGACCCTAGCAGGGTATGCAATTCCAATTCACTGCTCGTCGGGTTGAACAACCTGACGGTTAGCGAGCCTTAGCTCTAAAGAACTTCATTTAGAGCAACCTCACCTACATTACTCAAATCGGACTCTACACGGTTCGCTGCAATCCAAGCTTAGAAAACTCAATCACGACGAGTTAACTGACAATGGCCTGCAGCCCTTCTTCAAGTTGCTGGATGATTTTTGATGGCTAAGAAAAAACGATTTCGATCGCGCTCTGGTTCAGGTCCTGGCTACCCTCAGTCGGGAGGCTATTCTGGGTCTCAAGGTGGGCCACGCGGTGGCGGTGGAGGGGGTGGTAATCGACGCGGTGGACCTCCTCGCGGTCAAGGCGGTCGCCGAATGGGCCCAAAGACCAACAACGATCCATTCCCTGAACCAACTATTGATGAAAATGGCGACATTCCGCTGCTTGAGTTCTGCGGTATCTTAGAAATGCATCCCAACGGCTACGGTTTCTTGCGTAGCGCTGACAATAACTATTCACGAGAGCGCACCGATCCATTTGTTCCCGGAACAATGATCGAGAAGTTCGGCCTGCGTCAGGGTGTGTTCATGCGAGTCATGATGCAACAAGCCCGTCGTCAGCAAGGTCCTCGCGTTCGAGAAATCGTCGATGTCGACGGCATGCCACCAGATGATTACGTAAACGTCAAGAATTTTGACGACGATAAGGCACTCACTCCGATTAACCCCGAGCAGTGGCTGCAATTAGAAGTCGGCAAAGCTCCATTGACTAATCGCATTATCGACCTCCTTGCGCCTCTGGGCAAAGGCCAGCGTTCTTTGATCGTTGCTCCACCGCGAAGTGGTAAGACGATCATGCTTCAGCACATCAGCGAAGGCATCGCTCAGAATCATCCAGAAGTTCATTTGATCGTTCTGCTGATTGACGAGCGGCCTGAAGAAGTCACGGACATGAAGCGCAATGTCAAACGTGGCGAAGTAATCGCCTCTAGCTTGGACATGGACGTGGATAGTCACGTTCGTTTAAGCCAACTGGTGATCGATCGCTGCAAGCGTCTTGCTGAAGAAGGCAAAGACGTCTTCCTTTTGCTAGACTCGATTACTCGATTGGCTCGGGCATTCAATAAGTGGGTTGGCAACAGCGGCCCAACGATGACCGGTGGTGTGAACATTAAAGCGATGGACATACCCAAGAAGCTTTTTGCGACCGCGCGAGCATTCGCCGAAGGTGGATCTCTAACCATTGTTGGAACCGCTTTGGTTGACACTGGCAGTCGCATGGACGACCTGATTTTCCAAGAGTTCAAGGGAACGGGAAATATGGAGTTGGTTCTGGACCGACGTTTGGCAGATCGCCGCGTTTGGCCCGCAATCGACATCACTCAATCGGGAACTCGACGCGAGGAATTGCTTCTGGATGAAAACACGCTCAACATGGTTACCATGCTGCGTCGTACTTTGAATTCAATGCATCCAGTCGAAGCAATGGAGCAGCTCACCAAGCAGCTTTCACGCTTCGAGTCGAATCGCGAGTTCATCAAGTTGATTGCCGCAGCAAAACTTGACTGATTGCTTGCTAAACACAGGGATGGTTTGTCGAAAAATCGGGATTTTCGTTACAGCTTTGCTGTTCGTTACAACAGCCCGATGACGAATGAATGGATAGGAACTTTTGCGCTTAAACTCTAGATAGTTGCGAGCTGCATTTGTAACTTGAAAGATTGTTTCCCGGGTAAAGTCTGACAGAATTGGGATGCGTACCAACTGTCAATACCTAACCCGGCAAACTGCTTACTGCCTACTTATAGGTGAAGCATTGTCGACAAACACCGATTGGGTTCGGAATGAGCAAGGGTTTCTACTCGTCTAAAACGTTCTTCGGATTGCCCAACGCGCTAATCCTGTTGATGATCATCTTTTTCTTCGTCCCGTTTGCGCTCCGTGGAGCGCGAATGGCGCTTCAAAAGACGGAGAACAATGTCAAGGATTGGTTGCCCTCGGATTTTCGTGAGACTGAAGAACTGGCTTGGTTCGCTAAGCACTTCGTGAGCGAACAGTTTGTTGCGGCAACTTGGCAAGGCTGCACAGAAGATTCGCAGCGATTGCAAATGTTCGTTGCCAAGCTTCAAACAGAAGTTGCCAAGCCACCAGTCGATCCAGAGAACAAAACAGATCTGGAGTTGGCTCGAGAAACTCTCCGCGACTATGTGCTCTTCTTGGACAAAGAAGAGTATTT
>CAYWNG010000142.1:0-4192 GCA_964458685.1 uncultured Pirellulaceae bacterium | reverse complement strand
CTGATCGACGAGAACCAAAACAAATACTACATCACTCCCAATGGTCGGCTCTATCGCTGGGATGGTGGAGCCAACGTTGTTAGCGCGTTGGGTCGAGCTGTTTCGCGAGCCACAGGAAGCTTCCGACTAGACGGAAGTTTCGTCGCTGCGTTTGGTGCTCCTTCGACGGAAGATGAGCCCAATAAATTCTGGGCCGAGCCTCGACTTCTGACGACGCCTTTGTTCAAGTCGATCGAGACTGGACCGCAAGTCGTCGCACAGCTTTCCGGTCCGGGCAAAGGCCTGCATGTCGAAAGCAATCCGATTGCTGGACAGCGCATGGCGGTCGCTCGACTGACCGGCACGCTTTTTGGTCCACCAGTTCCTGCAAACTTCTCTTGGCAAGCAGGCGATTTGAAAAAACTATTGCCGGAAGAAACGCTCAGCCAATTGCCTGAAGGCTGGGAAGAGAATTGGAATCGAATCGTACAGAATGCCGTTGAGACGCGCTTTGAAAATGATCTAGCTAAGCTTCGCAAGGCTGACCCTGTTGACCAAGCTGGCGTTTGGTACGAGTTCTTTGACGAGGTGGCTGTCGCTGAGCCTGCGCGTCAAACCAGTGTGATTCTTACTCTGACCGAAGCCGCTCGACGCAATCTGGGCCGAGTAATCGGTCGTGGTGTTTTGGGACAGCCCACCGGTCGCGTGTTTGAAATCGCCGAAGAGTGTGGAGTGTCTGCGCCACCCAAACCAATTATGGCGCCCCCACCGTTTTCATGGCTAGTTGAAAAGCCAAAGGTCGTTGAACCAGCAATTCGACTGGGCGGCCCACCTGTAGACAACGTTGCTATCGACGAAGAAGGCACAATCACACTGGTTCGTTTGATCGGCTATTCACTGGCTTTGGGGCTATTCCTGAGCTACGTACTGCTTCGATCATTCCGCTTGACGTTCATGGTCTTCTTTGTTGGCGGCGTTAGCGCGATGGCCAGCATGAGCCTTGTGTGGTGGGGTGGAGCGTCCGTTGATGCAATCCTCCTAACAATGCCTTCGCTGGTCTACGTATTGGGAATGTCTGGAGCGGTCCATATTGTTAACTACTATCGCGACGCGGTAACGGACAAAGGCCTTGAAAATGCACCAGAACGGGCGATAAGACATGCGTTCCTTCCATGCTTGCTGGCGAATGTTACAACGGCTATCGGATTGATCTCGCTTTGCAACAGCAACATATTGCCGATTCGAAAATTCGGTATCTTCTCGGCGATGGGTGTGATGGCAACACTCGTTTTGTTGTACTTCTACCTACCCAGCGCGCTGACAATTTTTCCTCCTGGACCTGCGTTCTTCTCTGGAAAAAGTAAGAAGATCTCAAACCGTATCTCTGCGATCTGGGGCTCGATCGGTGCCTTCATCATTCGCAGGCACTGGTATGTCAATGCAGCGTTGTTTGGCGCGATGATCTTCATGGGCTTTGGAGTCATGAAGATTCAAACCAGCGTGCAACTGCTGAAGATGTTCGACAAAGACTCGCAGATCATTAGCGATTATGCTTGGCTTGAAAGCAACTTTGGGCGCTTGGTCCCGATGGAGCTAGTGGTCCGATTCCCTGAAACTCTACATGCGCCTGTGGGCGAGCCAGATTCGCTGTCTGAAGAACAACAAAGACAGGCCCGCACGAAATTGACTCTTCTTGAACGCGCTGAAGCTGTTCGGAAGATTCAAGAAGTGCTTCAGGATCAGTTTGGTTACAGCGGTAAGAACATTATTGGCCGTGGAATGTCAGGTGTTACCTTCATTCGCGAGCTTCCGCAACCGACGCCGACCTATAGCCCATCGCGAAGCGGTGCCAACAACATGATGCTCAGCAAGCGGGATGAACTTCTGCAGAGCGATTATGTTGCTCTTGAGAAAAGCCCTGAAGCGAAAAACAGCGAGCTGTGGCGAGTGAGCCTACGACTTGGTGCGCTCAACAATGTTGACTACGGGACCTTCGTTAATTCGCTTAGAGGCGTTGTTGAGCCGATTGTGGCTGGATATCGTTGCCGCAGCGAGGTGATGAGTGCCGTTGTCGCTAAGGATGCTCAGCAAGTCAAGGGACTGGTGTTGGTGCTGGGCTATAGCGAACCGCCATTGACTGGTGCGGGCAAACAGTCTGACGAAGATTTAGACAAACGAGACGTTGCTCTATTCGCTGAAACTTTGCGAAATGGTTTGATCAACAACTCAATCAGCAAGGTGCAATGGCACAATCCCGATCAGATGCCGTTGAAAGAGGGACGCGCGACCAGCGAAGAATGGGCCAAGTACATTGGCAAGTTCGATTGCGTAGTCATGCTGAAATCACACAGCGATTACGATCTGTCTTTCGTTCAGCAACATGCAAAGAAGTATGTCGATGCCACCGAGATGCTCAAGGAGAGTCGCATCGCCAGCCTGCCATCACAGAGCCCTACGATCAAAACGCCAATTGAGTTGGGCCCTTACCCAGGTCAAATGGACGTTGTCTACACTGGGATCGTTCCGGTGGTTTATAAAGCTCAACGCACTTTGCTGGAAAGCCTGATCGGTAGTGTGGTAGGCTCATTCGTGCTTATCGGACTAGTGATGGTCTGCTTGTTATCGCCAGCTAGAACCTTCCTGAGTGCTTTAGCTCCGCATAACATGCTGCAAGCGTTGCTATGTGGATTCATTTCGATGTTGCCCAATATCTTCCCGCTGATCATTGTGTTTGGCCTGATGGGACACATGGGAACGTTGGTCGATATCGGAACGATGATGACCGCCAGCGTCGCGCTGGGGATTGCGGTGGACGATACGATTCACTTCCTCACATGGTTCCGTATCAATCTTCGCAAAGGCATGGACCGTCGTCAGGCTATTTTGGAAGCATACCGCGACGTTGCTCCTGCGATGACGCAAACGACGATCATTGGTGGACTAGGACTCTGCGTATTTGCGTTGAGTACCTTCACACCAACGCAGCGGTTTGGCACGTTGATGCTGTCACTTCTCACAGTGGCTCTCATGGGCGACTTGATTTTCTTGCCCGCGTTGTTGTCGAGTCCCCTTGGAAGGTTATTCACCATTCGCAAGGCTAAGGGTGATCCGGAGCATTACGTTCCACCGGCGCATGAAAGCACAAAGGTTGACGCGACAACTGACAATGCCGAAGCTGACGACAGCGAGTATCGACTTGCCGACGATCACTTGCCTGGCAAGACCGATGCTTTGTTGAAAGACGGCCCAACCGAAACTGGGGAAACTTCGAAAGAGAATAGCGCGGTTCCGCCACCAAAGTTTCTAAGCGGCAATCGCAATCACGTCCGCAAGCGGTAGCTAACAGCCCGCGCATTCGAACGCGATGACTCTTACGTGTGGCATAGACGACTAAATTGCTTATGATGTGTTTCCAGCGACGTGACTTTCGACGCTAGGAAATACCTCTTGAAACTTAACTGAGCATTCGATGTTGTCAATTCATCAACTTCGCGCGGGAATCATTGGCAGCGGCTTCATCGGACCAGTGCATATCGAAGCCCTTCGGCGTATCGGCGTTCAGGTCACGGCCATTTGTGGATCTGATCGAGCCAAGGAAGTTGCTGCCAAATGGGGAATAGGGCAAGTCTTTACTGGTCATGACTATAAGAGCTTGGTCAGTTGCCCGGAAGTCGATGTCGTTCACATCACATCGCCCAACAGACACCATCTCGCTCAATCGCTTGCTGCGCTCGAGGCCGGAAAACACGTCGTCTGCGAAAAGCCCTTGGCGATGAACTCCGGCGAAACGCAGCAGATCGTCGATGCCGCAAAAGCTTCCGGTAAGATCTTTGCAGTGAACTACAATGTGCGATTCTATCCGGCTGTCTTGCAAATGCGCGAAATGATTCGTCGAGGCGATCTAGGTCCGATTATCCATGTCAATGGAAGCTACATGCAGGATTGGTTGCTGAAGGATACAGACTACAACTGGAGACTGTTGGCGGATGAAGGCGGTCAACTACGAGCCGTTGGAGATATTGGCACTCACTGGCTGGATACCATCACGTTCATTCTTGGCTGCAATGTCTCTGAGTTACTCGCTGATCTTTCAACATTTCACACTACGAGAAAACGCCCCGTAGGCGAAGTTCAAACATTCTCGAACACTGCTCCGAAAAATGTGGTTGAATTCAAAGTCGACACCGAGGACTTTGCTAACATCCTCTTGAAG
>CAYWNG010000141.1:0-11833 GCA_964458685.1 uncultured Pirellulaceae bacterium | reverse complement strand
AATCAGGTGTTTGAAACAGGTCTTCATGGAAGTGGCTCGTATTGAGGAGGGTGAGGAAGGCGGGAAGTTGTCGCAGCTTTGTTAGCCGGTCGCTATGTTGATCGGAGAATCGCCAACTCAAGATTGTACCTGAGACTGTCTGCGGCGGGTATTGCCGCCTCAAAGCGGCTCAAAAACCGATTCCGAGCCTCAAAAAAACTGGATTCAAACCGATGTTCCACCCTACCAGCACTCAACATAATCGCCCTCGCTGGGTACGATATCCGAATTCCTCCGCCAAGTATCGCGTGCCCAACGTGATGATTTCATCGACCGGGATAACGCTGGGACTAGGTTGGAGCTCGGGCGAGGGTTTGCTCGATGCTGAAATACACCTCAACGACGTTCACGACAGGATTCTGCCATGCCTCGACAAAGGCTCTACGAAAACGCGGCTCAAGCCATTGGCGACACACCTATGATTCGCATCAACCGATTGGTTCCCGAAGGCGGAGCCACGGTGTTTGCGAAGTGTGAATTCTTCCAACCGCTCAACAGCGTCAAAGATCGAATTGGCGCTGCAATGATTGAAGCTGGCGAGCGCGATGGAAAGATCACCAAAAACACTCATATCATCGAACCAACTAGTGGCAACACGGGAATTGCACTCGCGTTCGTCTGCGCGGCTAAGGGTTATCGATTGACTTTGACCATGCCCGAGAGCATGTCGGTTGAACGTCGCGCGTTGCTGCGAGGCATGGGAGCCAACTTGGTGCTTACTCCTGCGGCTGACGGGATGCGAGGAGCGATTGCACGAGCCAACGAACTGGTGAGCTTAGACCAAAACGCTTTCATGCCTCAACAGTTTGAAAACCCTGCTAACCCTGCGATTCATGAAAAGACAACGGGGCCTGAGATTTGGGAAGACACTGGTCATGACATCGATGTGATCGTCGCTGGAGTTGGTACGGGCGGTACGATCACGGGTGTCTCGCGTTATCTCAAGAAGATGAATCCGAACTTTAAGGCCATCGCCGTCGAGCCTAAGCATAGCCCGGTGATTAGTGGTGGTTCCCCAGGTAAGCACCGCATTCAAGGAATTGGCGCGGGCTTCGTTCCTAAGAATTTGGACACCTCGCTAATCGACGATATCATCCAAGTCGACGACGAAGATGCGTTTGAGTGGGGCCGCAGATTGGCCAAGTTGGAAGGTATCGTCGCTGGAATCAGTAGCGGTGCCAACATGTGGGCGGCCGCTCAAGTCGCCGCCCGACCCGAGTTCAAAGGCAAGCGAATCGTGACGATCATGTGCAGCTTGGGAGAACGATACCTATCAACGCCTCTGTTCGGTGATTTAGGAACATAAAGTCAATCGGGCAGCTAGACTAGCTTGATCGATTTGGCGTAATGAGAATCAAAGCAGGGCGAGTTCTTCAATTAGTAGTGCTCGCCCTGCTTCCTTTCCAAAAGTAGACGTGAACGAACAACATACTGGAACGACTCGCAAGAATAACTTGCTGGCTTAAGAGACAAGAACATGACCCACGGTTTTGGCATTATTGGTTGCGGTATGATCGCCAACTTTCATGCTCGCGCGATTCGAGATATCGCAGGAGCTCAGTTGGTAGCCTGTTACAATCCAACGGCCCCCAAGGCTGAGAAGCTAGCCGCTGAGTATGGATGCACCGCCTACACTGACCTTGAGAAGATGCTGGCTCATCCTGGACTCGATATCGTGACCATCGGTTCGCCCAGCGGTTCACACATGGAGCCATGTCTAGCCGCCGCCCAAGCCGGCAAGCATGTCATTGTTGAAAAACCCTTGGATGTGACTTTGGATCGCTGCGATCAAATGATTGCCGCCTGCGAAAAAGCGGGCGTCAAGTTAGCGACGATCTTTCCATCGCGGTATCACGCATCAAGTCGTTTGATGAAACGAGCCGTCGATGCAGGGCGGTTCGGCAAGTTGGCTTTGGGTGATGCCTATGTAAAGTGGTATCGGACTCAGCAATACTACGACAGCGGTGCGTGGCGCGGCACCTGGAAGCTGGATGGTGGTGGAGCATTGATGAACCAAGCGATCCACAGTGTCGACTTGCTTCTATGGCTGATGGGACCAGTCGCCGAAGTCAGCGCCCATACGACGACATTGGCGCACGAGCGAATTGAAGTTGAAGACGTTGCGGTTGCTAGTTTGCGATTTGCCAATGGAGCTTTAGGCGTCATCGAAGCGACCACGGCTGGCTTTCCTGGTTCGCTCAAGAAGATTGAACTCACTGGCTCAGCCGGTACGGCTATTCTTGAAGAAGAGGACATCATCAAGTGGCATTTTGCCGAGCCCACTGAGGAAGACGAACAGATTCGCCAAGAGATGTTGGGCAAGACGAAGACTGGTGGTGGCGCTGCTGACCCAGCCGCTATCGGCCATCAAGCCCACGCAGCACTGTTCCGCGATGTCCTAGATGCTATCGATCACAACCGACCTCTGTCGATTGATGGTGCCGAAGGTCGCAAGAGTGTTGAACTGATTCTGGCCGTTTACGAAAGTGCACGAACAGGCAAAACAATCAAACTCGGCAAGTGAGACAGCCGACAGCCCAGAGCCAAAATGTCTAGTGGACATGTCTAGTCGTGCTCGTTCAAATCAAGTTCTTCGATAAACGGTTACAACCATGCGAATTGTCATTCTGCCTGACGCTGCCTCGGTGAGTCGCCGAGCGGCTGATATCTTTTGTCAGTTGATCAAAGAACTGCCGGATGCGGTGCTTGGCTTGGCCACGGGTGGTACACCGCTAGGAACCTACAACGAATTAGTGCGACGCAATCGAGCGGCGGAAATTAGCTTCGCCGAGGTTACGACTTTTAACCTCGATGAGTACGTTGGAATTCCACGCAATCATGTACAGTCGTATCACACCTTCATGCATCAGAACTTTTTCACTCACATCGATATTGATGTGAGCCGCTGTCATTTGCCCGACGGCGAGGCGACGTATCTTGCTTTGGAGTGCCAACGTTACGAAAAACTGATCGATGATGCGGGCGGTATCGATTTGCAAATACTTGGAATTGGCTCTGATGGTCACATCGCCTTTAATGAACCAGGGTCGTCGCTCGCCAGTCGCACTCGAGTCAAAGCGCTGACGCAACAAACGCGGCTCGACAATTCACGGTTCTTTCAAGCTTTAGACGACGTTCCTCGCGTGGCGATTACCATGGGAGTGGGCACAATTCTTGAAGCGGACCACATTCTCTTGTTGGCAACCGGAGCAAGTAAATCCGCTGCCGTTCGCGACTTTGTAGAAGGTCCAGTCAGCAGTATGGTCCCCGCGTCTGCTCTGCAACTCCACCCTCAAGTCACCGTCGTGTTGGATTCTGCGGCTGCCAGCCAATTGACTCGGCGAGAGTACTATGACTACGTCGAACAGATACAATGCGGCCTTGAGTCCAAGTCAGGCAACTAGATTCGACGCGTAGGGTGTTCGAAAGTCTATGAAAACTTGTCAACACTGGCACGTCTAACCTGTTGGGAGTCCACAAGTGCTTTTTCGAGTCTTATTGTTCGCGCTGATGCTCTGTCATGTTGCTCTTGGGGCTTCGTGTGCTCGTGCTCAAGGGCTCAAGTTTGATTCCGCTGGCGTGCCCATTCATTACGAAGTTCTAGGAACTGGTACCCCGGTCCTCTTGATCCATGGCGTAGCCATCAACGGTCGCGGCAATTGGTCATTGGGCGATATCATCGATCGACTTGCCAAGACGAATCAAGTGATCGTCATGGATGTTCGAGGTCATGGCCGCAGCGGCAAGCCGCACGACGCCGAGGATTATGGACTGGAGATGGTCCGAGACGTGGTTCGCTTGCTGGACCATCTTGAGATCAAAAAGGCTCATGTCGTGGGATACTCGATGGGTGGCTTGATCACGATGAAGCTTGCCACAGAAAACCCGGATCGCATCTTGTCAGCCTGTGTCTGCGCTGCCGGATGGTTGCGACCCGATCAAGAGGAGGCCCCCGAATTCATCGCGGCGGTAGCTGAGAGTTTGGAGTCTGGCAAAGGACTGCTTCCTCTTTTGGAACGCTTGCATCCCGGTAACGATCCAGCCACGAAGGCTCAGATCTTTGCAACGAACACCTTCCTCAAGTCAGCCAACGACCCTAAGGCTTTAGCCGCCGTCTTTCGCAGCTTCCCGAAACTTGCAATCACCAAAGAGCAATTGGTGCATTGTCAACTGCCGGTGCAATTCATTGTTGGAACCGACGATCCGGCTCCAACCAGCCTGCCGCAACTGAAAGAGGTCGCTCCTGCGAATTTCAAGATCGTCGAAATTAAGGACGCCGATCACATGTCGACAATTGCAGCTCCGCAGTTTTACAAGAGCTTGAGTTCATTCCTGCAAGCCAACACTCCGAACAACTGAGGCTGTTCGGAGTTTCTGGTTGATCAGCGACTGTTTCGCAATCTTCTAGCGAAACGATCTAAGCTATCGAGCTGATCGCAAAATCATCGATTTGAATTCGAAGCCATCGCCAACAGTGGCAAGCGTTCCTGAGTCGAAACTACAACGCCACCTGGTTGCTCGATCGTGATTGCAAAGGCGGCGGGCTTCAGCACCTTTAGCTTTGCGTTAATCGGTACTACGACTTCGCCATTAGAAGCAATATCGAAAACACCGCCATCGATCGGTTCTGCATCACGATCTGGATCGATGATCCACAATTGGTACTGCTCGCGAGTTGGATCATTGGGGGGCATGCCAACAAATCGCATAAAGCCCTGCTGGCTTTCATTGTTCCAAACGACGTCGCCGGTAACAGCGTTATCAAATGGAGTCTTACCGTTGGACCAATCGACGCGAATAGTCTGTTGTGAACTGCTGAGCAACGCTAAACGCGACTCGGCAGCCGTGGCAACCTTCGTTGAAGTATCTTTATTCGAACCATTATTGAACCAAAGCTGCGCGGCTAAGAGGAAGGACGCTGCTGCGGCCATCCATGCTACGACCTCGCGCCATGCGAGCGACTTACGCTGGTTGAGTTGTTTAAAGTCTGCCTGACGCACACTTCGGATATCTCTAGGTTCATGGCCGCTAGTCGTGGAAGTCGAGTGGTTTGTCGACGAGGCCACAAAACGCTCAGCATCATCCACTATCTTTTGTCGCAAAAATTCTGGCAGGCAGGCATCTTCGTTGAAGCTGGCGGAGTCTGCGTTAAGTTGCGACGTCTCTGTTTCCGTCAGTGCGAGTTGCAAAGCAGCAGCGGCCAGCTCAAGTTCTTGAAGGTCTTTTGAATCGATCGCTGAAAAACGCTCTGCAAAATCCTGTAGCTCGTCGTTGGACAAGTCGCCCAGCACCTTTCCGGCCAAGAGTTCTTGGATGTACTTTTCATCACGGTTGGGGTGGCTGCTCATGATGCGGTCTCCGTAAACTGGACTCGAGTGCTTCTTTGCATACAGTCACGCAGTTGAAGCAACCCGCGTCGAGCGAAGGACTTTACTGTACCTAGCGGCATCCCTAGAGCTTGTACGATTAGACTATGCGACGCTCCTTGATGGACAGACATCTGTAGAATCTTTTGCTGGTCTAGGGAGAGCTTCTCGAAGCAACGAGCCGCCTTCGCAGCTTCATCAGCCAACTCGACTCGATCGTTAGCGGGCATTGCTTCGACTTCGATGGCCGACGCTTCAACGCTTACTGCATCCAATTTGCCGCTTGAGCGTCGAAGCCGATCAACCATTCGTCGCCGAGCGATCATCGTGATGAACACCACTTCGCTAGCAACGTCCGGATCAAATCGTTTCGCGCTTTGCCACAGATCCACGAAAATCTCTTGAGTCAGATCTTCGGCATCCGCGGGATTCTTAAACCACCGTCGCGCTAACGACCACACTAGCCCGCCATAGCGATTAAGGCATTCATCGACAGCAGTGAGGTCACCGGCGGCAATTCTTGTTAGAACGGGTTCAGTCAACGGATCGGTCTCAAGCTTTAAAGGATTGGGATTCAACAAGGTAGAAGTCATCGTATCGCATTCGTAGCAAGGATCATACGGGCTCTTTTGCCAAAAAACTTTGCGGGCGAGACGCCCGCGTACCGAAGCCTCCAGGCGAGACGCCTGAGTACCAGATCTCCTGCGGGCGAGACGCCCGCGCACCAAGTTTCCCGCGAGCGAGACGCCGGAGTACCAAGACTCCAGACGAGACGCCTTCGCACCAGAGTGCAAAATAACCGAAGCCCGCAGAGGTAACTGCAGGCTGCGGATTGCATTCCGATGTCGTTAGTGGCTAGCCGACAACTGAGTATACATCTGGTCAATTCCGTGTCGCAATGTCCACGATCGTTCTGTCGGGCAAGTCTGCTTGCTGGCGGTTTGCAAAACTTGCTTCATGTGGCTTGTCAGGCTGGGATTCATGGGCATTTCAGCCAGTGAACTCATGGTGCCTTCGTACAGCTTGGCACAAGCATCATGATGACCTGCGTTGTACAAGCTCGCTCCCTGTGCCACAGCGTGCTCCAAAGTGCGACGAATGTCGGCTCCCTTAGCTGGTGGTGTTAGCACGGTGTCGATTACGTGAATCACTCCGTTCGACGCATCCAAGTCTGTCGTTACCAACTTAGCGTTATTGATTTTCGCGCCATCGCTACCGACGCTGACCATAATCGAAGCGCCTTGAACTGTCTTCGCAGTCTTGGCCGCGACTGCATCCTCAGAGTAAACGCGACCTGGCACAACGTGGTAGGTAAGAATGTCAACCAGCTTCTGCTTGTTCTCTGGCTTGAGCAAGTCTTGCACGGTGCTGCCTGGCAGCTTCGCAAACGCTTCGTCAGTCGGAGCAAAGACGGTGAAGGGACCTTTGCCAACTAGAGTATCGACCAAGCCAGCAGCCTTGACCGCTGCTAGCAGCGTTGTGAACTTCCCAGCCGCAGTGGCGACTTCAGGAATGTTCTTGTCTGCTGGAAGAATGACCGAGTCGATAACATGAATGACACCGTTGTCGCATTCGATATCAGTCGTGACGACCTTGGCGCCATCGATCATGACGGTTGAGTCCGCGACTTTGATATCGACGCGTTGGCCGTTGACAGTCTTAGCACCGGCCAGTCCCACAACTTGTTTTGCCAAGACTTTGCCTGGAACGACGTGGTAGGTCAAAATGCCGGCCAGCTTGCCCTTGTTTTCTGGTTTGAGCAATGTCTCAACAGTTCCGGCGGGTAGTTTTGCGAAGGCTTCATCGCTAGGTGCAAACACCGTGAATGGCCCAGGGCCTTTCAGAGTATCTACAAGGTCAGCAGCCCCAAGAGCCGCAGCCAGCGTCTTGAACTTTCCAGCCTTCACGGCTGTATCGACGATGTCTGCCGCAAAAGAGCTAGAGGCCATGAGACAGCATACGCCTAGCGACAAGCAGCTTCTAAATAGAGTCTTCATTCTTTTCGTTTCCTGAATCACAAATGGTTGTTAAGTCGTTCAAAGTTCCACCTGATCGGCCTGATCACCTATGCATTCGCGGCCCGCAGTCGTTTGGATGCAAAAATTTTGCAAGATAGTCGAATTAGCTTTTTCGCCGGTCAGTTGTTGGCTTTTCACAACCCGAAGCGTTAGCGAGGGACTGACCGAAACATCAGCGAGGGACAGCCCGAAGCGTTAATTTTTGAAGTCGCGCTATTCGGATTTAAGGCCGAAGGCCTGACACAACCTCTGCCGGTGTCGAAGGCACCGGAACATGAGAATTCGGAGGTTTAAGGCCCGAAGGGTCGAAACACTACATTGATGTATCGCCGCCTTCGGAGCTCAATACCAACTCCAATTAGGGCAAGATCGACCGCCTACGTAGACAATCAGGGCCTTTTCACCTACGATGATCGACTTCAAAAAGCTGCTGAATTACTTGATCGCTGCATGAAAGGTTGTCTCCTTTGGAAGCTCGATTTGTCCTGTTGTCTGGTGATGGAATTGGCCCTGAGATCGTTTCGCAAGCCGAGCGAGTGCTTCGCTGGATCGGCAAACGATTTGGTCACGCATTTGAATTTTCCGAGCACCTCATCGGTGGCATCGCAATTGACAAGTGTGGCGACCCATTGCCGCAAGAGACCGTCGATGCTTGTAAGGCGAGTACCGCGGTCCTTTTGGGAGCTGTCGGTGGTCCGAAGTGGGATGATCCCAACGCAAAGACGCGACCTGAAGCGGGGCTATTGCGAATTCGCAAGGAGCTTGGTCTGTTTGCAAACTTACGGCCCATTACAGCCTACCCAGAACTGGTGGACGCTTCGCCGCTCAAGCGCGAGATCGTTGAGGGGACCGACATCCTCTTTTTCCGCGAGCTTACCGGTGGCATCTATTTTGGACCCTACAGTTGCGAAGATCTTCCTGGTGGCGGTCAGCGCGCGACTAGCACGGAGGTCTATGAAACGTACGAAGTCGAGCGAATCTTTCGCTTGGCCGCCGAAGCCGCGCGAAAGCGTCGCGGCAAGCTGACGATGGTCGACAAGGCCAACGTTTTGGAAGCCAGTCGATTGTGGCGTCGCGTTTGCGAGAAGATTGCTAAAGAAGAGTATTCAGATCTTGAGTACGATGTGGTCCTTGTGGATTCCATGGCGATGCACTTGATCAGCCGACCGCGAAGCTTTGACGTAGTCGTGACAAGCAACATGTTTGGCGACATCTTAACCGACGAAGCTTCGATGCTTCCTGGCTCGTTAGGCATGTTACCTAGCGCATCGATCGGAAGCTCTGGGCCAGGCTTGTATGAGCCCATCCACGGAAGCGCGCCGGACATCGCTGGTAAGGGAGTCGCGAATCCGCTGGCAACCATCTTGGCTGCGGCGATGATGTTGCGGCATTCGTGCTCGATGGAGAAAGAGGCTGTAGCTATCGAGACTGCGGTCAAGAAGGTGCTCGCCGATGGACACCGCACAGCAGATATTGCCGCAGCCGGAGCAACAAAGATTGGTACGATTGAGATGACCGATAAAGTCTTGGCGGCTTTAGAGTCAGCCTGATCGTCTGATCATTGAGATGCACAAACACTCGCTTGGTTCAATTCGTCAAGTTCACATCTGAACCCTGGCGGGATCAGCTACGACTAAAGTCGACAAATCCTACCGACAACTAATTACTTCCCACCGCACCTTGAATGAAGGAACTGACCTATGTTCCGATCCTCGCTACTTGCTCTGGGGTTCGCCGTTGCACTTCATGCTGTCGGATCTTCCGCAGCTCACAGTGCTCAGACGCTGGGCGATTCTAGGGGCGATTCTGGTCCCGTCCAGCTAATCTTCGATACCGACATCGGCAACGACTGCGATGATGTTTTAGCTCTCGGAATGATCCACGCGTTGGAATCACGCGGCGAATGTAAATTGCTGGCCGTCACGCTAACCAAAGACAATCCATTGGCGGCTGCTTTTGTCGATGCCGTCAACACGTTCTACGGTCGAGGCGAAATTCCGATCGGCGTTTGCCACAGCAAAGTGACTCCCGATGATGGTAAGTTCAACGTTCTCGCCAGCGTGATGGACGAAGGCAAGCAACGCTATCCACATGACCTACTGAGCGGCAAGGACGCGCCCGACGCAGTCAAACTGCTGCGACAGACTTTGGCTAAGTCTGCCGACCAGAGTATCGTTATCGCGCAAGTAGGCTTCTCAACCAACATCGCCAACCTTTTGGAAACGTCTCCAGATGATCTTAGTCCCTTGAGCGGCGTCGATTTGGTGAAGCAGAAGGTTCGTATGCTTTCGATCATGGCTGGAGCGTTCACGTTGATTCCCGACAACGGTAAGATGGCCGAGCATCGGGAGTACAACGTCGTGATGGACATTCCCGCGGCCAAAAAGCTCGCGGAAAAGTGCCCAGTGCCGATCGTGTGGAGCGGCTTCGAAATTGGTTTGTCGCTGCCTTACCCGCATCAAAGCATTTTGAATGACTACCGCTATGTGAAGCATCACCCACTGGCCGAAGCTTACGTGCTGTACATGCCGCCGCCGCACGATCGACCGACTTGGGACTTAACTTCTGTGCTCTACGCAGTTCGCCCCAACGACAAGTACTTTGATGTTTCTGCGAAAGGACATGTTAAAGTCGCCAACGATGGACTGACTTCGCATGTCGCGACAGATGAAGGCCGCGATCGCTACTTGATCCTTCGCGAGGATCAGAAGGCTCGGGGCATCGAGGCGCTGCGTCTATTGTCAAGCGAACCGCCGAAGGGGCGTTAGAGAGCGTTAGAGACTAGATCGCGTCCGAAGCTCCAACGCTTGAGTACGATCCAAGTTTTAGATGTTCTAGCTCTAGGTGTCCTAGCTCTAGATGTTCCAGCCGTAGCTGCTTCGCAAGACGGCTTCGACGGTAGATGTTAAAGTGCGAAGCGTGAAGGGCTTGCTGAGCATCCCAGCCGGGTTGAGCGATTCTGCTTCGCGAACGATCTCGTCGTCCAACTGAGCGCTCATCAAGATGCAAGGCAGAGCCGTCTTGCGCGTCCATCGAATCTGCTGCAAGGCTTCTAAGCCACCTAAGCGTGGCATATGAACGTCGAAAATCACCAAGTGAATTTCGGTCGCGCATTGGATGATTTCCAGAGCTTCTTGGCCATCGGCGGCCAACCGAGTCTCATAGCCTCGACGACAAAACACTTCGCCTAACGACTCGCGAAAGTCTCGATCATCATCAGCGATTAGCAACTTGGGCTCGAGCAATTGCACGATAACCTCCTCGACACTAACTGTGCCTGTGAGCTCCGCAAGTACTTTCGACTTCGCGATCCTTCCCAGGCTAGCCAATTTGGCAGCTTTGCTACCACACTGCATTATGCGTTCCAATTGTTACCAAGGGAAGCCAGATTAGGCAAGATAGTCCAATCCATTTGGGGCGGAGGTCCAAAAAGATCAGATAATCCTGCCACCAAGCCAGTTCTCTCGGCCTGCATCAGAATCGTATAAGGGAATTGGGCGTCGAGGCATGGCGTGTTATCATCTGGCTCTCTCCGCGTGGATGCAGACTAGTAAAACCCGCAGGAAAAGCTGGCAGTTCAGAACCATCGGTCTCCGTCGCTTGCCATTGAATCAACTCTCGCCATCAAAACTCACCCCGCCTGACATCTTCATGACTTCCAACGATAACACCGCTAGACCAGTACAAAATGAGAGACGCCCTTTCTTGACCGAGGATTGGACGGCTGTAATTGTCGGCTTGACGGTGTTGGTGATTGGATTGGCGTTAGCCTACTGGAAAAAACCTGCCGACGTTGATTGGGCTGCCGCGCAGAGTAAAACTCAGGCGATCCGCGAAGCCGAAAAGCAACTCTCCTCTGAGGAAGAAGCCAACCTTTCGGCCGACGATCGCAAGGCTCTTTCCAAGAAGCGGTCCGAGTCGTTGCTCAAGAAGGTTGGCATTACTTGGGAGCCAGCTTTCAAGCAAGACTTGGCCAAGGTCGGAAAGTGGAAGAGCGATCCACTGGACTCGATGCGCAAACGCAACAAAGAGGGAAAGGCTGAAGGTGCCGTCGTATGGCAACCGCTGGTCTACACCGGACTGATCTTGGCGATGATCGGAGCGGTGGCAATGTTCTTTCGCGGACAAAGCCTCGTCAAGTTTCTCATCGCCTTCCCTCTTTTGTTTGCGCTCTCTGCTGGATCGTACCTGTTGGCCGAGCAAGAAGTCATCAAGTATTACAACCTCGAGTATGCCTTGTGGGCGCTAATGGTCGGCATGCTGATCTGCAACACGATCGGCGTTCCCACTTGGTTGAAGCCAGCCGTGCAAGGCGAAATCTACATCAAGATCGGGCTTGTCCTCTTGGGCGCCGAAGTGCTGTTCTCGCAACTGTTGGCCTTGGGCGTTCCTGGAGTCTTCTGTTCGTGG
>CAYWNG010000140.1:0-11914 GCA_964458685.1 uncultured Pirellulaceae bacterium | reverse complement strand
TAACATCGGAGACTCCACCCGTTCCCAAAATGATTGGCGGTGGCGAGTAGGTCTGTGGAGTGAATCCCAACGGTTGCATTCCTGGGAGAATCTCTGGTGAAACGTTGATTCGCTCGAATGGAAATTCGTTCTCAGGTGGCGGCGGAAACTGCGGATTAGGCTCGACAATCAACTCACTGAAATTGTTTTCAACGGAATGATCACCAGGCATAAGCACAACAGCCCAGATCATGTCCATCATTTGCGAGTCGTCTAAGGCGGCCAGCGCTCCAAGGTCGATATCCCTATCGCCGCGAATCGCTTCGACGTCGGACTTGCTATTGAGCGTAAATCCGCCAGTGCTTCCAGCGGTATCGATGTAGTCAACGTAGCCGTCTGGCTGAGTCTCGAAGACGTAGTAGATCCCAGGACGCAGGCCGACGAATTGATAGTGTCCTTTTTCGTCTGTAACCGCTTCAACGAATCCCGAGCTATTGCTGCCGGATAGTGTGTCGGAAGCCTTCACTGGCTGGCCATTCATGTCGTACAGGCGAATTCTCACACCAGCGATCGGCTTATCGTCGGAAGTGCGCTGACCGTCGCGAAGATCACCAACGTTCGCGGGTATCTTTCCGTCAGGAGTTCTAAGCACTGCGCCGTCTTGATAGACATAGCCACTGAGCTTAGCGGGTTCGACTTCGCAGAAGTTCGCATCGGTAATCGATTGTCCTGAGCCGAGATCGATTTCACTAATCAAGTCGTCGATCGAGGCATCGCCACCGGTAGCCGGTGCAACTTGTCCGCCTTGGAAGAACCCCGCGGGCTGCGTTTCGCGAACCGAGTACTTGCCGGGCACTAGATTGCTAAAACGGTAGTTGCCATTTGCATCGGTCACAGTTGAAGTAACGACGCGGTTGTCTTGGTCCAAAAGTTCAATTCTCACGCCAGCCAACGATCGTTCGGTACTATCTTGAATGCAATCGAAGTCGCGATCGACAAAGACCGTACCGGAAATCGATCCTGGTTCCACTTCGCAGAAGTCGTACTCGACTAAGTCCTCGCCAGGTCCAATCTCAATTTGTGAAATGACGTCTTGAACCGTATCATTGCCGCCGCCTGAACCAGCTTTCTGTCCACCTTGGAAGTATCCGGCTGGTTGTGATTCGCGAACGGTGTACGTACCAGCTTGAAGATTGTCGAAATGGTAAGCACCATTGCTGTCGGTGACCGCAGTTGCCACCACACTACCATTTGCAGATAGCAGGGTGATGATTACTCCAGCGAGCGGACGTTCGTTTTCTTGTCGAATGCAATCGCGATTGGAGTCCACGTAGACCGTACCAGACAGTGAACTAACCAGGATTTCGCCGAAGTCGTAGTTCACGCCTTTTGCGCCCGAGCCCAATGGGATAGACCTAATCACATCGCCGGTCGAGTCGGTTTGACCGCCTAAGGAACCAGCCGAAGCTTGTCCTGGCAAGTATCCCACCGGAGTTTGTTCGGTGACTTGATAAACGCCTGGACGGACATTTTTGAATGAGTAGAAGCCTTGAGCGTCGGTATTTTGCGACGCGATGATCGTGCCGCTACTATCGCGCAATTGTACAGCTACGTTCGTCAGCGGCGCTTCACCCGTGTCTCGGCGGCCGTTGTTATTCGCATCGAAATAGGTATGTCCGCTAATCTCGGCTGGCACCAAGTCGCAGAAGTCATAGTTAATCGCGTTACTTCCACCGACAAGGATAATGCGAGTGATGTTGTTTGCGTCGATCGCACTACCGCCGATAGAACCAACTTTCGCATCACCATCAATCATTCCAGTCGCATTGGTTTGGCGAACTGTGTATTGCCCTGCGCGAAGTTCAGTGAAGGAGTAAGTTCCGTCAGTTGCAGTTCGGGTTGAGCCAACCACCTTGCCGGAGCTATCAAGAAGTTCGATGAGTACATTAGCTTGAGGAGCCTTCACCGAGTCGGCGCTATCGCAATCCATGCCTGAGACGACATAACAGACGTGACCACTGATCTTCGAAGGCAAGTTCTCGGCGAAGTTCAACTCGGTGGCATGCAGGTCGCCAAGCGAGAGATCAATTTGCGTGAGGATATCGGGATTGCCGGTAACCACTTGGCCAACACTTGGGCCACTGGTCAATCGACCTGCGGTGGCTCCAACGCTGTAATAGCCTGTTGGCTGAGTCTGACGAACTTGATAGATGCCTGGTTGAAGTTTGAGCGATGTCGAAAAGCTGTAACGGCCTTGTGCGTCAGTCTTTGTCTTAAGACCAGTTGCTACGAAGCTAGTTCCTTCCTGGCGATACAGCTCGATGTCGACATTCGCCAATCGATTTTCATTGCTTCCGATAACCAAGTCTTCGTTGCTATCGACCCAGACTGTACCGGCGAGCGAAATGGGCTTGGGAGTTTGCTTGACCGTCAATCCAACGCCTGTCGTTCTATCGCGATGCCCAGTTTCGTCGTCTCTCGGTAAATCGAGGCTCAACGGGTCGAGTATCGTATCGTAAAAGTTCATGAACTCGGCTGAACCGCTGGCGTTTTCATAGTGCGGAGCAACAAAGTCAGCCGTAAATTGAGTCTCCTGAAATTCAACGCCCGAAGCGATTGGGTCCGTGCCTTCATTGATCTTGTTGATATCTCTTTCACCGTCCTTGACGTGGTTAATTTCGTCGACATCAATCGAAAAGACTAACTTGTCGCCAGCCACGAAATTCGTGAACTCGAGTATCAACTGACTGCTGCCGTCAACAACCGTTGCCTTGACGGATGCGCTGGTGTTTTTCGTCAGTAGGCTTTCAACTTTAAAAGCATGAGCTTCATCGACGCCCAATCCACCGACAGCGGTGTCGAAAATCATATCGCCACGGCTTGTTCCAACTGTATAGAAGTCGCCGTTGAGTACCAGCTTGGTCAATTGAGTGTTAGGAGCGCCACCTTCGAAAGAGATGTAGAACATGTCCGGATGAACGTCCGAGCCCGTATCTTGCTCGACGTAGACTCCACCAATTCGAATATCGGCGGCCATCAATTGTCGTGGCTCAAGCTGCTCGACTCGTACTTGTCGAAAACGGCCTTTGTGCGGCTTGGCTCCGCTGCAAGACCGCGCAGAATCGATTACGGCAACTTGGCAGCCGCCTGTCGAAGGTTCTCCAGCCGAAGGAGCTTGGGCCGAACATGAATGAGTTGGGGAAGGCCCGCCCATCCAATTAACGATCTGCTTGAATTTTCTTCTGATACTCATCTGCCGCTCGACTTAGCGAATTTGTGTCTTAGCATCCACTTTGATCGGAGTGAGCGAAGTAGGCAGACTCGCTCGCGATCGATTTTGCTCCAAGCCTGTCAAATTCCAGACTCGAACCGTCGTATCGAAGGAACCGCTGGCAAGTGAATCACCACAAGGGGTCATCACGGCTACGGTGCCACTGTGTCCTGTAAGCTCTGCCACAATCGACTCACTTTGCGCATCCAGCAAGCGAATCTTATTGTCAGCTCCAGCAACTGCGATCATGTCGTCGTTCAGCATGCACAACGACATCATCTTGGAAAGCGCCAGTTCCGCACTCCACAGAACTCGCTTGTTCTCTATATCAAATCGGACGACTCTGCGGTCTTCCCCTGCGCTGGTGACACAGGTGCCATCGGCTGAGAATGCGGCCGTGCTGACGCGTCGTTGATGATGACGGTAGTCCGCAATCATTTCTCCTGAAGTGCAGTCCCACACGCGAACTTCACCGTCGCGACTTCCTGAAAGCACTCGCATGCCATCAGGACTGAACTTCACTGTGCGTTGGTCTTTGATGCTGCATTTCAAGCGATGAATGTACTGCCCGGCTTGAAGATCATAGATTAAGACTTCGTCTGAGAAGCCGCCGATGGCCAGCAAGTTACGCTCGGCTGAAACGCTGATCGAACGAACTGCGTAGGGAACCGTCGCAACCTCTTCGGCTTCGAGTGGGAATGTGTACTTCCAACGGAGCACGCGACCGTCGTGACCGGCTGAGTAGAGATCGGGGACGATCGAATCAGCATCCGCAGTTGGTTCCGTTGGGTAAACAAAGAGCAGCGACTGAATCCAGTCCTCATGCCCCAAGACAGTTTGAATGGTTCGGCCAGAGGTCGTATCGATGACTCGAATAGCGTGATCGTCTCCGGCAGCCGCTAAGTGGCGACCGTCGCGCGAGCCGGCCAGCGCGGTGACAACCGGAGCAGAGGTCGCGCCGGGTAGCTTTTGGAATTCAATCTCCGTTGATAGCCCGTTGCGAATTGCGCTTTCAGCGGATACCGAAATGCCGCTCTCTTGATTCGACTCCTGTGCGAACGCAGGTACGTTGAATGTCAAGGCAGCCACGGCCAGCATCTTCGCGCTGACGGGTCGGAGAATCATTGCGATCCTCATCAGCAACACCATCCTTGAATGATTGCTTGCAGTCAGCTTGCGTTGCCCAAGTCGAAATTTGCGGGATTCCTGTAATACTCCGACAGCGCAGGTAGACTCTCCTCTTCTATCGGTGTTTCATTCTTGAATCTCGATTAGAATTGACGGACAGTAGTGCCAATGCGGATTATGCCATCCAGTGGGGTGATTCCTCCAACGACTATGACGATCAAAGCTAGCCCATGACGCGAACGCTGTCCTTCATAAACTTCCGAACCGTTAGAGTTTGCCAATCTCTGCTAGCGTTGCTGCTAGCCTGCGAATCCGCAGTTTTGGTTGCACAACAAGCTGCTGAAAAACCTGCGGAAAACAGCTCGCCCGCTAGCAAGCTGGGCATTGATGAATTCACGCCACAGCCCAAAGCAAAGCTCAAAACGACGGACTTGACTCGATCGAAGCTGCCCGTCGTCGATGTCCACACTCACTTTTGGGTACGACTTCGCCATGACGCCGATCAGCTCAAGGGCTTCGTCGAAGTTATGGATCGCAACAACATTGCTGTGTGCGTGAGCTTAGATGGACAACTTGGGCAACGACTTGACGACCACATCCGCTATCTATGGACCGAGCATCGTCAGCGATTCGTGATTTTCACAAACATTGACTGGCAAGGCAGCGGTGCCACAGACAAGCCCGAAACATGGGACTGTAACCAACCTGGTTTTGCGAGAAAGATCGCAGCCGAGCTGCAAGTCGCCAAGGCTAAAGGTGTGTCGGGCTTGAAGGTTTTCAAATCATTGGGACTGGAGTATCGACGCCCCGATGGTGGACTGATCGAAGTCGATGACGCGCGATTTGATCCCATCTGGGAAGCTTGCGGACAGCTTGGCATGCCAGTCTTGATGCACACTGCCGACCCAAGTGCATTCTTTGATCCGATTACGCCTCAGAACGAACGCTACGAAGAGCTTTCGCGAAGACCCGAGTGGCACTTCCCGGCGGACCGCTTTCCTTCGCGAGCTGCACTGCTTGCCGCTAGAAATCGACTCTTCGCGCGGCATCCCAAAACAACTTTTATCGCCGCGCACTTTGGAAACGACGCTGAAGATCTAGCGGAAACGGCGGCGATGTTGGATGCTAATCCCAATGTGGTCGTCGACATCGCTTCGCGCATTAGTGAGCTAGGTAGACAGCCATATTCGGCACGCGAGTTCTTTCTGAAGTACCAGGATCGCATCTTGTTTGGTACCGATGGACCATGGCCCGAAAAGCGACTGCATTCGTACTGGCGCTTTCTGGAGACACAAGACGAGTACTTTCCGTACTCCGAAAAGGCAATTCCACCTCAAGGGCTTTGGCGTATCTACGGTATCTTCCTGCCTGACAATGTACTTCAGAAGATCTACAGCGGAAACGCGGCCAGGATCATTCCAGGGGTAGGCGAGCGATTGTCGAAACGTGCGATGGAACGTTAGTGACTTACTGCGCTGACAAAACAAAAGCAATTCAGGTAAGAAAATGGGTGGTAAGAAAATGGGGGAAGATGAAGGAGATTGGAAACCACTAATCTTCACTGAGCTGCACTAAATCCTGCTGGCTTGCCCAGCAGATCGTTAGGATTCGAGCTAGTTGTTCGAGTTTAGAAACAACTTTGTTTTCGTTCGGTATGATCAGACTGTCGATGGAATTTGATTCTGGCTGCAGACTGAGATTCGCGAAGCTTCGATGTTTAGCAACTGGGCAGCTTGTGCGACTAGTGCTTGATCGGAGGAGCCTGCGGATGCATCTGCATCACGAACTACAACCATCTTGCCGCCAACTTCCAAGAGGTGCGAAATCAACTTTAGCGATGCAGCGACCGTTGAGCTTAACGTTGCTTCGCCAACAGTCGATTGAGCTACGAAGACGCAATCAACGTGCTCGCATAGCAAACCTTGATCGACCAGCGCGGCTGGTGAAGCTTCAATCACAGCGGCGCTCAGTTGCGGATGCATCAAGAGAGACCGATACATGCTAAGCGGGCGTCGCAAAGGCCAAGCGTCAACAATCTGCTTGCTTTCACTGGCAAATCCCACGCGTTTTCCTTGATCGGTAAGCGTTTGTGCCAGAGTTCCAGCCGCGTCAGGCAATTCATTTGCCGAGACGACTAGGTGCGTCGGAATCTTGGAAACGCGGTTGTCGGGGTAAAGCAGTTCGACTACGGCTTCACCAACGGGACGCGGCTTACCGTGCAGTGGTTGAACGTGAGGCGTGAGACTTGGGCCGGCGTTGACTTCGATAATGCATCCGCGCTGTTGGCTTAACGGCTTCGAGATATCCTTGGCAACTAAGTCCATTCCAGCGATGTCCAAGCCAATCGTCTTTGCAGCAAGAACAGCAACTTCGCGAGTTGAAGCATGAACTGCGTCGGTGCAGTCCTCGATCAAATCACCCACGTGCCAAACTAAGACTTGTCGATCCTTCGCGGGGATAGAATCGAATTCAAGACCTTGCTTTCGAAGTTGAATTGCCGCGTTATCGTCCAGCTTGACCACTTGCAAAAGATCGGTGTAGTTTTCGCCACGTCGAGGGTCCGCGTTCAATTGATCGACCAATTGGCGAACGCTGCTAATTCCATCGCCGTAAACGTATTCGCGTTGTCCTTTGGCCGCGGCAACGAACTTGCCTCCGACAACCAGCAGACGGTGGTGGTCGCCTTCGATATGTTGTTCGACTAAGACGTCCGTCGTATGTCCAGCTTGACAGGCCCAGTCGTAAGCGTCCATAACCGCTTGTTGATCGTGCAGCTCGAGTGAAACACCCACGGCATGATTTGCGTTTCGCGGCTTGACGGCGACTGGCAAGCCAACTTCCATCGCTGCTGCCCACGCGTCGTCGCGGCTGGAAACTGAACGTCCCTTGGGCACGTTCACGCCAACCGACTCAAGCAAGGACCGAGTCAACTGCTTATCGCTGGCGATGGACTCGGCAATGGCGGAGGTTGCATCGGTTTCTGCCGTCCAAGTACGTCGTTGTAACTCACCTTCGCCAAACTGAACCAAACTGCCTTGGTTCATGCGGAAGTAGGGGATGCCTCGAGCGGTTGCAGCGCGCAAGATGGCTCGCGAACTAGGGCCTAGTCGAATGTCGTCTGCCAAATCGACCATGCGTCTATAGTACGGCGTGATGTCGATCTCGCGGTCCGCTGGCGTCTCGCTGCAAAGCTGAACTGCCAATTGAACGCATTCGTCGAGCAGCTTCTTTTCTTCGAATTCAAAGGCCAAGACGAAACTAGAATCCGGAGCCGGTTCGGGCTCGAAGGATCTCAGTTTGACTCCCGACATCTCTTGCAATCGTTGGATCGTCGTAGACAAACGCTTGGCGGCATTCCAATCGCCGCCCAGTTGAAAATACAGCTCGCAAGTTGGCAGTCGAGACCAGCGATTGGGACCGTAAAATACTTTGGTTTGGATGAGCTGCATTGGAATGTTGAACGGGAAGGACAGGGGTGGGCTGCGGTGAAGAGAATATAGTTCGAACAGCGTTTTCAGGGAACGGGAATGTTGCTCCCGCCAGCGGTGTACCAACAAAAAAATGGACTCAAGACTTTCAAGGAACGGTTACAATAGGCGAGGGGCATTTTGCCACCCTCACCTTACCCTCACATTACCCTCGCTGCGGGCACCTGTGCTGCCGGGTTTAGCAACCTCAATTTGAGTCTGTCATGTTAAGCTTGATTCTTTCCAGTTTATTGATCCCGAATCTGTTGTTGTCCAACGTGCTTTTGCGTGATACGGGTAAATCAACGCTCCTTCCCGAAGTTGACAAGTATGTTGAGGCGAGGTTGACAGAGTTCGACCAAATTTCCGACGAACGCAAGCAACTGTTGGCAAAGTTCGCCGAGTACATCAAGCAATGTCGGCGCGAGCAAAGGCCGTGCAATTTGGTCTTCATTTGCACACACAATTCCCGACGTAGTCATCTATCGCAGCTTTGGGCACAGGTTGCAGCCGCTCGGTATGGGATAGGCAACGTCAAGTGTTACTCTGGGGGAACTGCCGTGACGGCACTCAACCCACGCACGGTTGCCGTTCTGAAGCGGTCTGGAGTGCAAGTGACGCAGCCCACAGAGATCGAGACGAGTACAAACCCAAGACACGAATTGCGATTTCAAGAGGAAGGCGATGCAACTGCCTATTTCTCGAAACGCTTTGACGATCCCAGCAACCCCAATAAAGACTTTGCCGCGATCATGACATGCTCGGACGCAGATCGAGCCTGCCCGACGGTCGTGGGTAGCTCAGTGCGAATTGCACTCCCCTTCGAAGATCCCAAGGTTTCCGACAATACCGCTGACGAGACAAAGGTCTATGATCTGCGTTGTCGACAAATCGCCTGTGAAATGCTTTACACAATGTCGCTAGTTGCCGATGCCGAAGCGAAAAGTGCCGAAACCAAGTAAGTCGATAGGCCGTTGTACCTCTCGGTTTTTCGACGGTTCTGCTGAATCGGTAGCGGAGCGACTGTTGGGAAGCCTGCTGGTTCGTAGCGTCGATGGAAATCGTCTTAGCGGCATTGTCGTAGAGGTAGAAGCCTATCTTTCACAGGACGATGCTGCCAGCCATAGTGCAATTGGGCTTAGAAAACGCAATGCCAGTATGTTCAAGCCCGCTGGTCATTTGTACGTCTACACGATTCATACACGTCATTGCATGAATATCGTTACGCAGTCGCAAGGAGTTGGAAGCGCTGTACTGATTCGCGCTGTCGAGCCGATGGAAGGCATGGAAATAATGAGCAAACTGCGGAATGTAAGGTTGGATGAAGCTGAATCGTTCAAGGCAACTCAACTGCGAAGCTTGACCAGCGGTCCTGGAAGACTTTGCCAAGCCATAAGTGTTGATTTGCAGCTCGACGGCATCGACCTCAACAATAGCGAAGAAGTTTGGTTCGAGCCGCCTCCACAAGCCGTGTTGAAGAAAAAGTGGAAAGCCACTCGATCGAGTCGCATCGGGATCTCGAAGTCGGTCGAGCTGCCTTTGCGCTGGTTCATCGACGGGCATCAGATGGTAAGCGGCACAGCGACTGGTCATTCTGCGGGGCGAAGCTGGAGGTTCTTGTCGTGAGGCTCGAATGAATGGAAGCCAAGTCTGCGAACGTTGTGCGTCGCCCCTTCGGGCCTAAAACATGGGAAGTCTCATGTTCCGGTGCCTTCGACACCGGCAGAGGTTGTGTCAGGCCTTCGGCCTTAAATCCAAATAGCGCAACTTCAAAACTAATGCTTCGGGTTGCGAAATGGAGCAAGCTTAAACAACCTTACTCAACGACCACAGGTTGAGGTTGCGACGGATTGGCAATCCGTAGAACTTCATCGAGTAGCTCGGGTGAGACCTTGGCAACAAAGGGATTGGGTTTAGCCTTTCCCGCTTTGACTCGCTTTTGAATAACGACTCCAGGATGAACCCAATCGCTCGACTTAACATCGATTTCAGCCCACGGAAAGAAGAAGAATCCGATAGTAACGCCGTTCTCAAAGAACTCAACATCTTCTGGAGTTTTTTCTGCAAGCTCCGTGCAGGCCGAATGATAGGCAGCGATAAACAGCATTACGGCAGAGTTTAACAGGATGACTATGATGTTTAGCTTTAAGAAGCTAGGTATCATCGATAACGGCAAAAACACGATAGACGCTCCGACAATACTTGATGCAGCTATATAAAGACCGATCCGTGAACTCCGCTTAGGTACATTCTGGTTGCCCACCAATGCGCCGGTGCCGATGCGATTACCGCCGTAACGTCGAGAAACTCTGAACAAAGAAAAGACAAACCGCTTGATCAGATGCCAATAGAGGAGTTGGCCGCAGACCACGAAGAAGAAAATGTTCGCGCTATAGCTTGGAATAAAGCTCTGAATCAATCGGCCGACAGTAATCGCCAGAGCAACGACCACTGTAAACTTCAACAAGTCGAAAATCGAAAACCTAAAAGTTTCAACGACCGCCTCCCAACGGTGGCCTTTACGTCGATCGCTAGGATTTTTCGTCATGTTCGGTTGAGTGATATGGTCTTCAAATTGGTCAATCTAGCGTCTGGTGAGAGTTGTTAACAACCGAGTTCGGGAATCCACCGTCTGGCGACGGTGGCTACGGGGTGGCTACGGTGGATGCGAATTGTTCGCCTTAGATTATGGCTTTTGCGGAACCTTCAATCAATGCAACTGAGAAAGAACTTCGAAGGAAACTAGTAGGCCCATCCAGCGGAGAGTAGAACTCCGTTACTTAGCGAAACCCGAGAGGCAGGGTTCGAGATATATTCCAAGGAACGATCGAGGGCCAAGCCAGTTTCAACAAACCAGCCTCCGCCACCAGCTACGATGCGTTCGATGCCCGCTGTAATTCTTATGTCTCTTAGGGCAACTTCGTCGGCGACTCCGCCACTTCGCGTAACAGCCCATGTGTTACCACCGATTCCGATGCTCGCGTACGACCATAATTCACTCTCTGCACCATTCTTTCGCAAGCGATGCCAGGCTCGTGATCGAGGAAACTGAAATTCGAAGCGGTTCTCTTTGTTGGGAGTCCAGGTTAGTCCCACGGCAGGCAATGCCGTGATGTCGGATCGCCCGAGATAAACCGCTCCAAAACTCACCGACAGCACTTCAGGCTTGTAGTCCCATATGAGCAGTCCCAAGCCAAAGACACGCACCGCATTTTCCGTTGTCTTGAAGTCACTGCGATGCGATGGGCGAACCATCGCTAGTAGCTTGAGCCGATCATTGATCTTTCGAGTATGAAATACGTCCAAGCCAACATCGAACAGTTCTGACGGAATTTCAATCGCACTCGACGCATCAATCCAGTCACATCGGAAGGACGGCGTGACAGCTAGAATGTTGTCCATGTTGCGACCCAGTGGCAATCCGATGGTGATTCCTGCGCTGGCGAAGGTCGAGCTTAAATCGTTCCGACTGGTTGCCCCTAACCATCCCCCCGAGAAAGCAATCTTTTGGATCGCTTGTTTTTTAAACTTGGGCAACACTGCTTCTTCGTCGACTATGAGCCGCGGCATCTCTGTTGGCAATGCGTTGGTGATCGGATTGGACATATCTTGTGACATGGCTGTTGGAGCCAACGTCTGCGGATAAGATTGCGTAGCAGACAGATACTCAGGCTGAGTGTTGACAGGACTTGTGTAGTACGGCGGTAACGACTGAGCAGGGTATTGATCCTGCACAGCTACCAAAAGTGCTGCTACCAAACTCAGACCAAGTTGTATCACTACATCGCCTCCTGCAATCGCGTGCAGATTACCTTATCGCCGCGTCAAGGTCTCAAGGACTCAGGCTAGCAACTCGATTAATCTCAAATGCTAGACAATTCATGGCGGTAGTTGTATTGGCAAGTGACGTGGGCAGTCGAGATGAAAAGCTGCCAGAAATTGTCGTAAACTCCTGTAGTTGAAAGGAAGGATTGCTCTGGACGCCGCTCGGATGTTTCTGCTAATTCAGTAGGTGTGAAGAAGTCGACGCAATTTCGGGCGGAGTTGTATCGAAGTCGCCTGTTCTCGG
>CAYWNG010000139.1:0-11925 GCA_964458685.1 uncultured Pirellulaceae bacterium | reverse complement strand
GAACAACTACGAGGAATCGTTTCGGGCCGTCAGTTGATCTCGTCGCTTGGCAAGAGCAACACGCCCTTGGCTGACTTGATGGTCACCGATATTGCGACGGTCGTGGTTACCGATGACCGCGAGGCGGTCGCTCAGAAGGTCGAGCGGTATGACTTGTTGGCTATTCCAGTCATCGACGAAAGCGGCCGATTGGTGGGTATCATCACGCACGACGACGTAATCGACGTAGTCCGCGAAGAGATGATCGAAGACGTTCAAATGATCGGCGGTATTTCGCCGTTGCGCGATGAGTATCTGCGGATTGGTCTACTGCTCTTGTGTTGGAAGCGAGGATCGTGGCTCACCGTTCTGTTCTTCACCGCACTGGTAACAGCTTTTGCGTTAAGGCACTATAGCCAAGCTCTCGAACGCTTTGCTTGGTTAGTTCTATTCCTTCCTTTGATCTCCAGCACCGGCGGTAACTCGGGCAATCAAGCTGCCACACTAGTGATTACTGCTTTGACTGGCAACGAACTGTCCGTTAAGGACTGGAAGCGAGTCCTGGCGCGTGAATGGCTTTTGGGCATGTTGCTCGGCAGCATCCTGGCTATCGTAGGTTTCTTCGTTGCGTGGACTTGGTTTGCACCATCGGCGAAAGAAGCTTTAGTCGTTCCAATCACGCTAATTTTGGTAGTCGTGTTTGGCTGTTCTACGGGATCGATGTTGCCACTGTTCTTTAGGCGGATGGGCCTAGATCCCGCGCTGATGGCCAACCCTTTCATCGCAGGCATTATGGACATCACCGGCATCGTGATCTACTTGAACGTCGCGCTGCTCTTGATGAGCTAGCTTATTCGAGCGGGCATCGGGAATTCGATGATGAACTTGGTTCCTCGGCCAACTTCGCTTTGGACGTTAATGCGACCACCGTGCGCCTCGATGATCTTTCGAGCGATTGGCAAGCCGAGTCCCGATCCGCCGTGCTTCGTGGAATAGAAGGGCTCGAACATGTGGATAGCCGTGTTGTCTTCCATCCCGCAGCCGGTATCGATCAAGTCCAAAGCCACGCCTCGCGGTGTCGAATAGGTCCGCACGATCAACTGCCCACCGCCATCCATCGCCTCGAGCGCATTCTTCACAAGATTGATCAGCGCAGCTTGCAAGGAATCGCTGTGGAGCAAAATGCTTGGAAGGTCGGGGTCTAGATAACGCAGTATCTCGACCTGTTGTTTGTCGGCCTGAGCCTGAAACATTCTCAAGACGACTTCCATCTGATCATTCAAGCAACCGGGAGTCATCTGAAGATCGCGCATCCGAGTGAATCGCATGAAATCTCGTAGCAGATTCT
The DNA here is from genome assembly GCA_964458685.1 of uncultured Pirellulaceae bacterium. Lineage (GTDB taxonomy): Bacteria > Planctomycetota > Planctomycetia > Pirellulales > Pirellulaceae > Aureliella. The sequence continues at coordinate 10,598 of CAYWNG010000139.1, read as the reverse complement.
CCATCCGCTGGCATTGCTGCCGAATGATCTCCACCTTAGCCTCGGCGCGCCGACGTCCAGGCCATTGTGCGTCGGTCAATTCTTCGCTCAAGAGATCCGCGTTCATGTGAATCACGGAGATCGGATTCTTGATCTCATGCGCAAGCGATCCTGCCAGCTCCGCGAGCTCGAGGTACTGTCTGGCGAGCGGATCCATTTGGTCGTCGTCGCTAGGAAGTTCAGATTGTGGAGGAAGCTTGGTCATCTTTATAGTTGTCGAAATCGGCAACTTGGCAATGCGGAGTGTTGTTTTGTAGCAGTATATCCGAGCTTGCTTCAAGTGCGGATACCAAGAGTACGTTAGGCCAGCTACTTCGCGCTCTTTTTCAATGCTACAATGTTCTTTCCCGTAAAGTCCTAGTCCTCTCGACACTTCTCTCGATTTGTAATTGCCGAGGTAACCATGATTGTCTCGATTCGGATTCCACAACTTGGCGAAGGTTTGCAAGAAGCCCTATTGGTCGAGTTCCTGAAAAAGGCCGGCGATATGGTTCGCAGAGACGAACCGATGTATGTGATGGAAACCGACAAGGCAACAACTGACGTCGAATCGCCTTACAGCGGAAAGTTGATCGCTTGGACCGTTACAGCAGGGACGGTTTTGCCAATTGGCGCTGAAGTTGGCAAGATGGAGGTTGAGGATGGCGTGAAGGAGATGCCTACCGGGCATGGTCCTGCAAGTCTAGCACTGACGACACCTTCCACGGCAGCTTCCAACACCGCATCTTCTGGTACGTCGGGGGCTTCATCAACTGATGCAACTGCCGAGGACGAAGCGGCTGGTTCATCTCGAGGCATTGTCATCCCGCCAAAGACTCGCAAGTACTTAAAAGACTTAGGACTGCTTGAAAAAGCCGATCAGATACCCGCGGCTGGGTCCAAGCTGATGCCTGAAGATGTAGACGCCTATTTAGCCGCGCAAGGCGGACAAGCAGCGGCAGTTGCGACCACTACAGCAAGTTCGTCGGAGTACGACATAGTCCCACTGCCCAAGTCTCAGATTTCGCTGAACTATCGACTGACTCGCAGCGCACAAACGGTCGTTCCGGTGACATTGATCGTCGATGTCGACTGGACTGCGATCTTGAATGCGCGGCAGGCTGTCAAGGATAGCGGCGGTCCAACCGGCTTCGCGATGGCATGTTATGCGGTTGTCCAGGCCATGAAGAAGCACTCGAAGTTCCGAAGTTCGATGACCACCGAAGGCAATGCTCTGAAGGTTCATCACCAAGTCAACTTGGGAGTCGCAGTTGCCTTGCCTGGAGACGAAATGGTCACCGCAGTGATTCGCGGTGCTGACAAGATGACTCCAGGTGAGTTCTTTGCGGCGTACGACGAGCGAATCAAACTGGCTCGCGACGGCAAGGATCAAGCGGACGAATCCACAACGTTGGTCGTATCCAATATTGGTAAAGTTGGAATGCTGATCGGCATCCCAGCGATCGTCGCTCCCGCCGTTGCCACACTAGCCATTGGTGAAGTCTATCAAGCGGCAATACCCGAAGGGCAGTCGTTCCGCTTCCGCCCAACTGCAACTGCAACGCTTAGCTTTGACCATCGCATCGCCAATGGTGTAGGCGCAGCGAACTTTTTGAACGAGATTCGTTACGCGATAGAGAAGTGGACGACTGAGTCGTAGTGAGTGTATTTCGCGTAGTGGGATTCGCCAGAATTCCTTTCGTTTGCGTAGTGGGACTCGCCAGAGTTCCTTTTCCGGTAGTGGAAATCGGACACTTCTCGTTGATCGCTAGCAGAGAGAGGTACCGAACCCTCCCGCGCGTACAAGTTGGCTAACAAAAAGTTGACTCATTCGCGGGAGGGTCGCAAGGTGAGTCCCGCGAACCTTGCGGGGAGGGTGATCAATTCGCCCTCCCCGGAAATCTCGCATTACTCGATTTCCGACCCTCCCGCGAAATGGTTTATTCTGCTTGAGAATCCTCAGCGCGCGGGAGGGTCCATGTTGTCCAACTGATCCGGCGATCAGCGAGAAGTATCGGAAATCGCTAAGTTCCTGCTTAACATAGCGAGACGACCGTTAAGATCGCTAGAGTTTCGGCGAATCCCACTGCAATAAGTGCAAAACCGAATTCTGGCGAATCCCACTACGCTAAATAGCTACGTCGGCCAATGCGTTTCGACACCCTGCTGGCGAATCCAATCTTGAAAGCGATTCAAGTCGGGCTCAAGCTGGATTTTGCGAGGCTCAAGATTATTGTTCATTGCATAAGAAACTAAGCATCCTACTGCTTCGCCAATTCCCCATTCGACAGGATGAAGTCGATAGCAACCACTGGTCAAATGCGTTGTGCCGATATTCTTGCAGGCCGGAAACAAATTGCGAACGCGAATGGGCAACAAGGCTCCTAATGGAATCTGAAAAGGATATGTTTCAAAGTCGATGTAGTTGTCGCCGGCTGAACTGGGGTGTAGATCGATGGGATAACTGCCAACGCCCACAGAATCGCGAAAGCTCTCCGCCGATTGAGCTCGCGCATCGCTATACATCTTAGCGCGTTGTGGCTTACCAACATGCGATTCGAGTACCGTGAACTGAGCTTGAATGCGACGCGATTCGCGAATGTAAGGCGCTTTAGCGAGTCCGTCCTCTGTCCCCATGATCTCTTTGCGAAGTCTCAAGCCTGGATAACCTTGCTTTCCGTTTTCGCGTGGCACTTCCGTTTGCAACCAATACAAGAGCGAGAGACTCAACTGCTTTGCGCGATCAATATGCTGTTGCGATTCGGCTTGAGTCACACCCACAAGATTGCCGAGCACATAATCGTTTTGCGGCCAGTTAATCAGACTGACGTCGCGACTGAATTGATCCTGTAAAAACTGTCGGCGATCGATGATGCGGCGATAGTTCCACAAGTTGAGCGATGATCCCGTGGGAGCGCCTGTTGGATCAAAGCCCAGCTTTTTGGGCGCAAGTGTTCGTGGGTTGGAGTACGACAAATCCAGTAGCTTGCCTGACCAGGCGGGATTCAATTGAGGCACAAAGTCTCGCCAAAAATCATACTCTCGGGGGCGATCGATCAAGTGCTCCGCATTGGCATCGTATTCCACGGCAAAGCAGACGGTGAATGCTTGTTGATTCGCAGGATTGGCTTTGGTACCGGCGTGTAGTTCGCCAGTTTGTTCGCTCGATTCCGATCCAGTGACAAACTCCGTCTTGGTCAACGGAAGTAGATCACCAAGTTCTGTCGCATCTACGTAGTATCGCGCGGTCAATTGCCGTCGCGTTCCATCTATAGACTCGACTTCGACAGCACGCACGCGATCCCCATCGACATCAGCAGATACGGGAACGGTTTGCAGCAAGAGCTTCAGCTTGCCCGCAGCGATGTAGGGTTGAAATAGTTGGTCCAGAACAGCAACTGCTACGCGAGGTTCGCAACACAGCTTAGAAACACTTCCGCGGCCGGGGTTGAAGAACGGATCAGCCTTGGCCTGCTCGGTCAGTCGATAGTGCTTGCGATAGTAATCTCGAATGGCTGTACGCAGCTCGCGATAACTTCGATTCGCTCCGTGTGTTTCAATCGCTGAATGTTCATCCGGTGGCACGCCTTGGCTGGTTAATTGACCACCCAACCAATCTGTCTGTTCGGTCATGGTAACGCGCAGTCCATTGCGTAGACTTGCGAGCGCCGCTGCACAACCGCCTAATCCGCCACCGATAATGACGACATCGCTGTCTAGCTCGTTGTCTTTCGCCCAAACAGGAATTGATGTAGCAGAAAGTAGAGAACAACTGAGAAGACTGTGAAACTGCCTTCGATTCCATTGATTCGGCTGCATAGTTTTACTTACCGTCTTCAGCTTTCTTTTTGTTGCCGCGTTTTTTCTTGGGTTGGGAATCATCTGAACTTTCGGCCGGGCTATTCTTCGTTGGCATCGGAGCATTCACCGATGTGCGCCAGGCAACTAACTTTGCATGCAGATCCTTTGCCTTATCCGGCAGTGCCTCGACCAAGTTCTTCGATTCGCCGATATCCTTGCTTAGGTCGTACAGTTCGAGACGACCATCTTCGAGGTACTCCATCAGCTTGAAATCTCCAGCATGCACTAAACTGACTGGCGTCGTCCGCCATGAGTCAACTCCGGCGCCGAGATAACCTGGAAAGTGCTGGAAGATCGCCTCGCGTTTGAGCTTCGCTTTTGGATCTTGGAATAGCTTCACCAAGCTCTCACCGTCTAACTCATGGCTCGGCTTCTTCGCGCCGGCAAATTCAATCATCGTTGGATAAATGTCTACGTGAATGGTGGGCATATCGCACTTTGAACCGGGCGAGGTCACCCCCGGCCAGCGAACGATGAAAGGAACGCGAGTACCGCCTTCGTACAGACTGCCTTTGCCGCTTCGCAGAGGAGCATTGTCCGTGACATCGCCGCTCTTCTTGATGCCCTCGCGAACATAACCTCCCACGCCACCATTGTCGCTGGTGAAGATTACGATCGTATTCTCGCTTAACTTGAGATCCTCTAGTGTCTTTAGCACTCGCCCGACGCTCTCATCTACCGAGTAGATCATGGCGGCGTAGGTGGGATTGCTGTGACCACCAATGGCTGGCTTTGTCTTGAACTTCTCGACTAGAGCTGGCTTGGCATCATGCGGCGAGTGAACGCCAAAATGCGGCAAGTAAAGAAAAAACGGCTCGTCCTTATGTCTTTGAATGAAGTCGACAGCTTTATCGGTGAGGAAGTCGGCGAGATACTGCCCATCAGGATAATTGACTTGGGGGTTGGTTTTGAAATTGAAATGTTCACCCGCGCTGCAAATGGCTTCATCGAATCCTCTTTGAGCTGGATGATACTCTCCCTGTTCGCCGATATGCCACTTACCATACATTCCAGTTGCGTAACCGGCTTGTTTGAGCTGCTTAGGAAAGATATCTAGCTCGAGAGGCAAATTGGTAACATTGTCCACAGGTCGAAGTGGCCGCTTACTCCAATCGAATCGATCAATTCCACCGACCGTGTAAACTCCTGTCCGAGCTCCATACTGACCGCTCATCAAGGCGGCTCGCGTCGGTGTACAGTTCTGGCAGTGATGATGGTTTGTCAGGCGAAGACCTTGAGCGGCCAAACGATCGATGTTGGGCGTTTCATAATACTTGCTACCAAAGCATGCGACATCGGTGTACCCAAGATCATCTGCCATGATGAAGACGATGTTGGGTCGGGCTTTCGTGCCAGCGGTCTCAACAGCTAGTGCGACATCAGATGCGTTAAGAAAAAATGCTAACGCAAGAAACAGACAAGTTCGCATGTAGATTATCCGAAGAGTGAACGAATAGGGTTACCGTTATCCGTGATGGGTACGGGACGATCACCATCGTAGAGATACTTTTGCCAATCGATCCCTAAAGCTGCGTGAATCGTCGCGAAAAAGTCTGGAATGCTGACCGGATCGGAAACAATTTTCTCGGATAGATCGTCGGTCAGACCGTAGGCCCCACAGTGTTTCAATCCACCGCCGGCGAGAACACAAGTGAACGCACTTCCTTGATGACCTCGCCCGCCACCTCCGTCAAATTGCGGTGGTCGTCCGAATTCGCTAGTAATGACGATCAAAGTATCGTCAAGCATGGAGTGCTTAGCTAGATCATCCATGAAGGTTGCAACGGCTTGATCCAAGTCGCGAATGAGCTCATGCTGCTTGAGAATTCCATCGTTGTGTACATCCCAGCCTGTTCCGTTGATAAAGTTCAGGTTGTGTGAAACTTCGATAAACCGCACTCCGCGTTGAAGCAGCCTGCGTGACAGGAGCAGTCGTTGACCGAACTCGCTTTGGTAGAGATTCCGCAGATCGTCAGGTTCCTGAGTCAGATCGAAGACCTTCGAAAACTCTGGCCCAGCCAGTCGTAGGCTCTGTTCAATCGTGGCATCGTAATCTTCGATGGCTGCATCACCGGCTGTTCGTTGTTGAGCCTGGGATCGCAGGCCTGACAAGAGCCTCTCGCGACGATCTTGACGGGCTAAAGAGATTCCTTCGGGCCTTGAAAGTCCAGCGGGGCCTCGGCCCGTCTCGGTGAGGTACAGATAACCGGACTTCGAGCCCAAAAATCCAGGCCCGCGCGTTACGTTGGGATATCCTATCAGCACGTAAGGCGGCGATCCCTCTTGTACTGGACCTAACTCATGTGCAACAACCGAGCCGAGTGATGGGTAAGTCACCGTGCCGCTCACCGGACGTCCCGTGTGCATGCGATTGGTGGCTGCTGCATGTTCGTCGATCACATCATGGAAGCAAGATCGGACCGCCGTGACTTGGTCCATGCGTTTTGCCAAGTTGGGCAAATGTTCGCAGACTTGAACTCCGGTGACAGCGGTATCGATCGAATCGTAGTATGATCCCGCTTGTTTCGTCTTGGGATCACCACGACGCTTGGGATCGAACGTATCGATTTGCCCCATGCCTCCGCCAAGCCAGATTGAAACAACATGCTTAGCTTTACCACGAAGTCGTTCGGCAACATTTGTAGGTTGGTCACTTGCAAAAGTCGTACGACCGACTAGAGGTGCAACAGAAAGGCCACCGAGCGCGGCTAATGCCTGTCGTCGAGGAATGAAGTTCATCAAAAATTCCTTTGAAGGCTAGGGGACCCAAACAAATTCGGGTGAGTTAATCAAAGCCCAAACTACGTCTTCGAACGATTCTCGCCACTCGGGCTCGATACGTGGGTCCACCGGATCACCAAGTCGCGCACGTCGCTCATGCTCCAACATGATCTCATTCGCTTCGCTGCGCAAGTGATTCGTCCAACCCACGATTCCCAGCGGCGCAAGCTTTGATGGAGCAACAATTGTCTCCTCGGGGAGCTTTCTTTGCTCAAATCCGATGCTTAGCGAATCCACAAGGGAGTGTTTTTCTTGCTCGTTCGGCAGTCGCGACAAGAATCGCAAGAACAGCGACTCGGCAAGCTCGTCGGGTGACTGTCGAGCTAGTGCGAGATCGGCCAATCGGCTCTTGTCAGAGGCTCGGCAGATCCACGTTCCCATCACACCGCCTGCTACGATCCCCGGTTGCAAAACATCTGGAGCACTTTCGCGTGTCGATATCGCGTTTTGGCGCGAACCTGTCCAACCAAAGGCCGATAGAACGTCGGTAATCGCTTGGGCGCGAGGCAATGCCAAGCTGGGTCTATCGCGCTCGTTGGACAGCGTAGCGAATTGCCAAGCTCGTTTCGGCTTGCCTAAGCTAATCATGACATCCGCCGGACGGCGCGAATCGTTGTCAAAGTTCAGCTCCTCAGTCTTCATCACATGTCCCGAAGCTGCGAACATCGAATCCACAATCTGCTCTGCGGTCAGCCGGCGACGATCGGGAGCCGCGAAGAATCGGTCGCTAGAGTTCGCTTTCAAGTTATTGCCCACGGCCGCGCGCTGATACAACTGGCTGGTCATGATGGTTCGCATCAGCTCGCGCATGTCGTAACCGGACTGAACGAATTGCTTCGCCAGCCAGTCCAACATTTCGGGATGACTGGCAAGCTGATTTTCCCAATCATCGACGGGCTCCACTAATCCAGCTCCGATCAATCGCTTCCAAATTCGATTCACCATCACCGAGGCAAAACGCAAATTGTTGGGCGACGTTACGAGCGCTGCGAGTCGTTCACGGGAGTCCTCGGGCGACATCAATAGTGCATCGACCGATCGATCGTCCTGCACGCCGGTAGCCTCCGCAAAACACCATTTCGGCTCTACGGGCACACCTGTCGCCAAGGTGACCTTAATCAGCGATTGCCGATCTTTGTTCTTTTCAAAGAAGCCAGGGGCTACTGTGCTGCTAGTGGGTACAGTCAGTGGCTTGCGAGCCATCATCGACGCAGTGGCAAACAGGTCTGACTGAGTTGTCGAATGGTAGGGAGAATCGTGACATCTAGCACACTGAAGGTTGATACCGAGAAAAGCTGAGGCCAAAACAATGCTGCGGGTCGCTAATGGCGAGTCGTTGTCGGCAGCCATACCAAAGCCTGCGCTACCACCTTCTCGCTCGCTACCGCGCAGCATGATCAACTCACTGACCATTCGATCCAGCGGTTTGTGATCGATCATAGAATCGTACAAAAAGTAGCGAAATGGGCCTGTGTTATTGAGGCTCGGCTTAAGGATGTTCGGATTCTCCGCCAGGACATCTTGCCAATACGAAACCCAGTTGTCAGCCAAACGAGGATCGTTCAACAACTGATCGATCAACCGCTCGCGTTTGTTTTTCTCTGGGCTCGCAATGAACTCACGAGCTTCCGACTCCGAGGGAGGAACACCGCAAGTATCGAGATATGCGCGACGCAAGAAAGCTGCATCGTCAATGAGATTCGAATGCGTCGTTGTCTTTTCATCGACAACTTGCCCCCAAGCTGCGCCGCTGACGATCCACTTCTCCAGTAGAGCAACTTTCTCCGCTGGCAGATTTCCCGATGGTGGCATGCGCACACTTGGATCGGTCGAACTAACGCGAGTCATCAATTCACTATCGCCCGCATTGCCAGGAATCACAGTGGTTGGTCCGGAATCGCCACCTGCCAGCACAGATTCTCGCGAAAGCAGCTTCAAGCCGCCTTCTGCTTTTTGGCCGTGGCAGCGCATGCAGTTATCATCGAGAATCGGCTTGATCTCTTTGTGAAAGAACTCAATCTCAGCAAGCTCCCCAGTCCCTTTGTCTGAAAGCGCCTTTGCGATCTTGGCGTCGATGAAGCGATCGATAGGATGAGCAGATTCTGAAGTTGTAGATGCTGGTACGGCAGGAGCAGGGTGTTGTGCGACCCAATCTTGAGCGATTTGATGTCGCCGCTGCCAATAGGAATCCTGAGTTGATGCGGCTTTGCGTCGATGAAAGTCACCGAATTCCGATAACGATTTTACGACGCTTGCGTTCAATTGTTCAATCGGCCCATCCTTGACCGCAATGGTCTCTGAGACGGAACCGCCAAGTTGATGAATGTCGGGTTGCACTAATTGAAAATCCTGCTGACCTTGCTGACGAATAGCAACAAGTGTCTCTCCTGGCTCAGCTCGAGATTTAGTTGATCCAACCAGGGTTTCCAAAGTCACACGATGTGGTCCAGCGTTGTTGACTACAAAATCGACGATCACTTCTTGATCGCCAAATTGCAAAATGCGATGGTCGGGAGCTGGTGGGTCGGCAAAAGCTTCCACAGGATTATGACCATCAGTTCCGCCCTTGCGAGTCGCAATTTTCGCGATCACCTGATCATTCAACCAAACGCGGCTTAATCCACGACCACGCAGTAGCAGTTGATGCTTGCCGGCCGGTAAATGAGGTTCTGTAACAGCTTGGAGGAGTGTGGTTGGTTTCCATGAAGCGCGAATACCCCAAGGATCGTAGCGTTGAGGCAATCGCGGAAAGAACATGTGGCCCGAAGCATACTCGTAGACCAAATTCTTCTCGAAGGTGTCTCGCGGAGTCCATCGATCATGAGCAGCCAGCCCCTCATAAATTCTGACAGCGACTGCTCCAGGAACCGGCGCGAAGTCTGGCGGAACGTTGGCCAACTTCTGCTGAGACTCATTGCGATCCGGCCCAACGCGTCGATATCGCTTGGACATCTGCTCTTCACTCAAGTAATTACGGAACAACGAAATTTCGTCGAGCATGCCTTGAAAGCTGTTGGACGGATTGCCGCTCATCGCGCTGCCGATCCAAATCGAATCGTTGTCAACGACGGGGGCTTCGATCGTTGGACCACCCATGTCCCATTTGCCTTCAAGCTTTCTTTCGTTCAACCATCCGCGAATACTCGTGGGCTGACCAAAGCGATATTGAATAGCGATTCGGTGCCACCCGGTGCCTGAATAAAATCCTTCGTTGCTAGTCCATCGATGCCAGTGCTGGCCAGAGCCTGCGGATTTATCTTTGGCGGTCGCAAAAAGAAAACTCACTCGACCAACACCTTCGACCGATCGAAGGCGTAGAGCCCAGTTCTGGTTATCGGACTCGAAGCCTTTATCGCCCGTACGACCTTTGCCAATCACATAGACGTTGCGATCGTCGGCAGTGAAGGGCTCAGTGACATTGACCCACGCTTCAATCGTAATTTCTTGTCCATTGTCGAAATCAAAATCGCTAGAGATACCCGGATCTTCGGCGACAAACCTGGCCCCTTTACCGTCCAATTTCACAGCCAAGTTACTTGCATCAAAATTGGGGAACTCTGGCGGCCTTGGACCAGCTTGGTCTCGATGAACTCCACCGACACTTTTCAGTCGCTGTGTTTCCTCGGTACCGAAGCGCCACGTAACTACTTGAGTAGCGTCGGCGGCGGCGACCGCTGGCTCAATAATGCCAGCTATGGAAATCAAAAGTCCTAGGGTTTCTACGAAAAGCAGATTTCTTCTGCGCGATTTCATGGCAGTGCCTCGCAAAGCATCCTTCGGGCGGCATTAATGGGGCTAGTTTAACACAAGCCTTACTGAATTGGGAATCTGAAGCCTCTTTGTGACACATCTGACTGGCCGTGTTGAGCCTTGGTTTCGCTTTGAATTTGGATACTACTTGCCATAACCGGGTAACGAGTGACTTTCCACCTTCGGAA
>CAYWNG010000138.1:0-11982 GCA_964458685.1 uncultured Pirellulaceae bacterium | reverse complement strand
TGATGATTCTTGCGAACCACGGTACGGTTAGCTTCGGCGAAGACGTAGAGAAGGCCTATTGGTGGACAGAAATTTTGGACGCCTATTGCCGCATTCTGATGTTGGCTCGCCAGTTGGGTCACGTCAGCTATTTGGATCACCAAAAGAGCCAAGAGTTGTTGGATCTTAAGGCCAAGTGGGGATTCACCGATCCTCGTTTGACCGAAGAGTACAAGAACTGCGACATCTGCGCTAACGATATCTTCCGCGAGAGCTGGGAATCATCGGGTGTTGAACGTCGCGCGTTCGAGGCTCCACCTGCGATGCCTGCCAAAGCAGTTGAAGCTGTAACCGCCGCAGCCAAGTCCGTAGCATCGACCGGAATGTCAGCCGCTGATGAAGAGCGTTTGGTCAAGCTGATTACCGATCAGGTGATGAGCCAACTAGGCAAGCGATAGCCTGTGCTTTGCTACGAAAAGCTCGTCGGCATTCGCGGCGAACTGATCTCCGAACTTCGGAAAACTCAACTTCACTTAATCAACCCAGTTTAATCAACCTCATTACTCAACGACATAGATCATGAAAGTCAGTATTATCGGCGGCGGCGGATTGGTCGGCAGTTGTGCTGGATTCGCTCTTCAATGCGGTGGGATTGCTCAAGAGATTGCTTTGGTGGACGTCAATGCAGATCTTGCTGCTGGCCACGCCTTGGACATCATGCACGGATCGCCAAGCGTTGCTGATCAAGTGATCACATCGGGTTCGTACGAACACATTCCCAGCAGCGATGTGGTCTGCATTACAGCCGGATTGCGTCGCAAGCCTGACGAATCACGATTGGATTTGATCAATCGCAACACCGATCTTTTCGTTGAGATTCTGCGCAATGTCAAAGCGGCTGGGTTGAAGCAATCTGCCAAAGTCTTGGTGGTGAGCAATCCTGTGGACATCCTCACTTACGTTGCCGCCAAAAGTTTGGGACTGCCCGAAGATCACGTCATGGGCTTGGGCACGCAATTGGATACGATTCGCTTTTGCAGTTTGATTGCCGAACAGCTCAAGGTTCCAGCGACTCAGACTCGCGCGCTGATTCTGGGTGAGCACGGCGATAGCATGGTGCCGATCTGGTCGAGTGCCACAATTGGATCGTTGCCGCTTGAGAAGTATCCAGGCTGGAATCTCAACCTTGCTAATCAGATTTTCACTCGCACGAAAAAGTCCGGCGCGGAAGTCATTTCGAAAAAGGGTGGAGCTGGCTTTGCAGTCGGTATCGCGATTCGCGATGTGATCGAATCGATCCTGTTGGACCAACGGCGCATTCTTCCGGTGAGCACTGTGCAAACTGGTTGCTACGGAATCCGCGACGTTGCGTTATCTGTGCCAACGGTTGTCAGTCGTTGTGGTGCAAAGCAGAAGCTAGAGATCGAGCTTTGGCCCAAGGAACTGCAAGGACTGCGAAGTAGCGCGGCGGCTCTGCGACCAACGTTGGAAGCGGTGCTCAAGCGCGTAGGTATGTAGGCAGCGTTTCGCTAAACGCCGCTTTCGAAGAACGCTCCTGATCTAACTGCGATTTCGACTAATTCAGCTCGACTGCTTACGCCTAACTTGGCCATCATTCGAGCTCGATAGGATTCGATCGACTTCACGCCTACGCCCAATTGATCGGCGATCGCTTGATTGGTGTGGCCACGCACCAACAGTTGCAAGACTTCACGTTCCCGAGTGCTTAAGCTACGTAATGGATCGCTGGCTTGCGGTGAGACTCGTTGTGCTGACTCGCCTAAGCTGACGTAGTTCTTGCCTTCCAGAACTTCTCTTATCGCATGCAACAGATCGCTATCGGCAACAGACTTCACTACCAAACCTGCCGCACCAGCATCAAGCGTCTTTTGCAACAACGAACGATCGTTGTGCATCGTCACAACCAAAATTCTTAGTGCTGGAGACTGAGCGATCAACTGTCGAATTGTGTCGATACAATCTCCACCGGGCATCGACAGGTCCAGCAACAAAAGATCGGGCTTGAGATCGGCCACAACCTTCAGCGTCTCGCCAGCATCACCGGCTTCGCCAATTACTTCCAAGTCAGCTTGAGTATTGAGCAATAACTTGAGACCTGAGCGCATGAGCGCGTGGTCATCGGCCAGAACGATTCGAGTTTTCATGATGCTAGTTGCTCCTCTTCCTTCAAACCAGGTAGAACGGCCGAAACTGTTGTGCCACTCTTGCCACTAGTAATTTCAATATGTCCGCCAACCGCCAAGGCTCTTTCACGTAGACCAATCAAGCCGTAGGAGGTTTGTGTTCCACTTGCGACTTTGGGCGCAAAGCCACGCCCGTTATCTCTTACGCGAATCTTCAAAGCGCCTTGACTGGCTAACTCAAGATCGACATGAATCTCCGTCGCTTCCGAGTGCTTGACGGCGTTGTTCAGCGATTCTTGAATTATGCGGTAGACCAAAGTCTCGTAGTTTCGATCGAATCGCTTGTTTTCCACCCCTTTGGAGTTCAGGTGGAATCGCGCTTTCGACGCTAATTTTAATTGATCCATCAATTGCGCAACAGCGTCTACCAAGCCACCTTGATCGAGAATAGCAGGATGTAGACCTGAGACAATTCGGCGCAGATCGTCGTGAATCGAAGCTCCGATGGGGCGGAGTTGATGAATGATCTCAAGAACCTTGGGGTCAGAAGAGGTTTCTTCTACAGCTCGCAGACCCAACAACATACTGGTTAAAGTCTGCCCTAGACCATCGTGCAACTCCTGTTTAATCCTTCGCCTTTCGGATTCCTGAGCAATCATCGATCGACGAAGAAAGAGCATACGGCTTCGCGAGAGCAGTTCGATTGGTCGAACAACGGTGAACCAAATCACGGGAGCCACGATGACAGTCATGAGGAAGGCGTCGACGATCGCTTCGAAGGTCTTGCTGCTTCCTTGAGGCACAATTAGTGGAAGCATCCGCATCACGACAAACTCGGTCGCAAAGGCGACCAACAGAACCGTGATGAAGATGCGCTGAGGCTTAACTGGATAGAGATTCAATTCCACGCGATCTGGCATGCCTAAAATCTCCCGCGGCGCCTAATTGGTAAACTTGTTTGTTTTCATCCAGTCGTGAAGTCGATCTGGCCAGTTTTTGAGAACCTTGTCGGCCTGGGCTAAGCCAACGCCGTGTCGTCCATTCTGATAGATGTGCAACTCTGAGGCATTGACTCCGTTGGCACGCAAGGCACCGAAGAAGCGAAGAGCGTTTTCGACTGGGACCGCCTGATCTTCGACAGTGTGGAAGATGAAGGTTGGTGGCGTAGTTTTGGTGACTCGCTTTTCATTCGAAAGCAGTTCGACTAGTTCCTGGTTATCGTATCGGTCTGCTCCAAAAAGATTCTTCCGCGAGCCTTTATGGGTAAAGTCCTCGTTCATGGTGATGACTGGATAGCTAAGGATCGCAAAGTCTGGTCGACTGCTAACTCGGTCAATCGGATCAGCCGCAGCAGAATCGCCCAGATCGAAATGAGTCGCAGCGGTCGATGCTAAGTGTCCGCCAGCCGAGAATCCCCACACACCAATTCGCGCTGGGTCGACTCCATTAGCTTCGGCTTGAGAGCGAACTGTTCGGATCGCTCGCAGCACATCTCCCTTTTGCACCGGATGATGGTAGCCATGAGTTCCCAGACGGTAACGCAAAATCCACGCGCTAATGCCACGCTCGTTAAGCCAAGCGGCAATCTGATGTCCTTCATGATCCATCGCCAGCCCTCCATAGCCTCCACCAGGGCAAACGACGACGGCGCATCCGGTGGCTTTGTCTTTCGGAGCCAGCTTTGGAAGCAGAGCTGGCACATCGTGATCTTGGCTGCCTTTGGATTCAGGTGCTCCACTGGTCCAAAGCGGAATCCATTCTTGAGCTACAGCTTGTGAGCTCATGGAGTATGGAAATAGTAGGGCGAGAAGGGCAACAATCGAGAAGCGAAGGAGATAATTGCGGTGGGTCATTTGAGTAGGCTCAGTATCTTTGCAGTTCAATGTGTTTCAACTCCAGTCCCATACAAGTGATCAAGTGTACGAGTTCAGCTTGGCTGTGCATCGATAGCTTCTTACCGATTGCCTCACGGTGTCGTTCAATTGTCTTTGGACTTCTGTGCAGTGTGGCAGCAACCTTGGGCACCGTCAATCCGTGGCCCAAAAGCACGGCGACTTCAAGCTCGCGACGCGTCAAGACGCTCAGCGGTCCCAGGTCGATATAGGAAGTCTCGATCGTTTCTATACTGCTCGGGATCAATTGCTCTAAGGCGTCACATGCACTAGGCCGGCTAACCACCAAAGCCCTATCAAAAGGTGGTGTATGATCTCGAATGGGCCAAACTGTTGAACAGATTCGTCGACCATTGTAGATGTGGTCGATACTGATAGGCTTGTTCTCTTTCAGTACTCGCTGAATCAAAGCCAAACGTTCTTCCACGAATTTTGGCGGATGAAAGTCCGAAATAGACTTGCCATGGTAGTCGATATTCGAGTCGCCAGAAAACATGACCAATGACGTATCGTTGACGAACAGCAGTTTGCCACGGCTATCAGTGATGCTGACACCAATGCCAGGCGTTTGCGATAGCGCGAGCCAAATTTCTTGCAATGCGAGAGGGCTTTGCTTGCCGCCATCGTTTTGACTTTCGACAGCAGTCTGACTTTCATTCGCCTTGGGGATTGGATTGTTCATCAACAATTGCAATTCAAAATGGGGAAATCCACCTATTGATAAATAACAGCCAAAGGACGATCTTTAGAACATATGAGAAGCACAGTGGGGAATCAATCCTTCGATGGGTCCACTTGGCAATATCAACACTGTTGAAACAAAGTTCGCTGGGCAAGTTCGCTTGCCTTCGAGCTTGGAGGGGAGTGAGGGCAGGGGCAAGTCCTCACTCCCTTATTTTTTACAGTGCAGCATAGTCGAAAAATGAAGTTCGTGCGATTGTTGGCGATCCATGTGAACAAAGAATCTTATCGATCCATGTCCTATCGCCAATAAACTTCTGCGATATGCGATTTTCTCAGTCGATGGCAATGGTCCATCGCAGATAACGTAGGCCGGGTAATCGAGAGTGGCGACAGCCGCAAATCGACTATGGGAGCTGTCCCGCGTTCAATTCTCACGATTGGCTTACTAGGACTATCGTTGGAACTTCGCATCACCACAGCCGTCGACATATCGCTCAATTCGACTCGACAGCCAACTGGGTATAGCGAAGCGATATCAATTAGGGCTCGAACTACCCTTCTATCAAAGCGGCCGCGAGCTGCATGGTACATCAAGTATCCGATCGCATCCGCCGGATGGAATGATCTTGCTTCTGGGAAAAACGCTGGCTGTGTCTGCGAGGTCAAGGTTAGATAAGCGTCGGCAACATTCAATATTCGCGAAATCGGCGTGATTCGCCCAAGCCTAAGCTGTTTCGGAAAGCCCGTCCCATCAATCTGCTCGTGAACCTGAGAGATTGCAATGGAAACTTTAGGATTGCTGCCGATCGACGAATCGAACAGAGCCGCACTTAACGTCGAATGGTTGCCGTAGTTGGACTTAGCCAGTCGACTGTCTACGCTGCGTACGCAATCAAGCAAAACAATATCGTGAAATAGCCCAGCCATGGCTGTAGAGTGCTGGTCGTCGTCGGTGTAGCCCAATTGATGCGCGAGCAGGAGACCAAGCAGCGATAACTGAGAACTACGTTGAGCCAGGAGTTCGTCGTTATCGGAAAGATCGACGCAGAAACTGCGCGCGAATGCTGTAAGAACTGTGGCGACATCCGACGCGATATCGGACTTTAATTCTTGAACCAACGACTTGACTTCGGCAACGCCTGCCGCGTCGCCTTGAGCTATTCGAGTGGCAGAGTTAAGTACGAAGTCGCTTGCTTTAGCAATCGTCGCTTCTAACCGCTCAAGCACCATGGGATCGTGAGGAGCTGTATTCGGATCATTCGCAGAGTATTCGGGGTGATCAACTCTTCGAACAATGGCTTCGGCAAATCGAACTCCTTCCGAGGCCCATTGCTTCTTTAAAGCGACTGTAACCTCAATACCCGCTGCTGCCAAGAGTTTGCCTTGCATGGTCTGCAAGTCGTATCGCAACGGCAATCCCAAGCTAAGCTGAGATAAGTCAACCTTGATCCGCTCAATACTTGTGGTCATCGGAAAATCCTCTGGGCGACTTTTCCATCACCTGATCTCAAAAAATTCACGTGCATGCCTAACACTGGGGTTCGTAGGCATGTGCAAACGCAGAGTTGTCTGATGTGGAGTGGGGGCAAACGCGTTGATCTGAAGCAAGAACTTGGAAGATACTGCGTTCGACGAAATCGCCGGAGCATCAGTTCACAAAATCAGTAGATTCAACGCCATCGCTCATCATCGAACATGAACGGTGTACATTCCAGAGTTTTACCCTTATTGGTGGTGGGTGGCGCGTTTCGCTGTTCGATTGCGCGACATCGAATAGTCTTAAGGAATATTCTTGTTGTGCCTAACGCATCGCCTATCCGTTCCGCTGTTTCAGAAGTTGGAGCGAGCGTCTCATGCGATGTTGCTTTTGCGGCTGCGCAAGTCATCGATGTCGACTTCTCAGCACTGTTTTTCCGCAAGGGAGCGACCAGACAATATCCACAGGCCGAAATCCACAGGCCGAAATTAACAATTCCCGCAAGGTTGCCTTGTGGAATGCGAAGCCTGTTAGCTCTAGATATCTTTTCGTTTGAGGTCGCATCGAAACGGGAGGACGCCGCTCCTGCGAAGCCTCTGTGTTCCGCTGCCCTCCGTTCCGCCTACCTCCGTTCACAAGCAATCCGTTCACAAGCAATCCGTACTCTGCGTCGCTTGCTTGTGAACGTTGCGTGACTGCCCAGAAAAAGCTCGGCAGGAGCCTCGCCCGCATCGTCCTCCCGGCGGTCAGCGAGAAGTTTCGAAAATCCACCGCCATCCATTCTTTGAAGTAGGCCAAAACCGCGCAAAGACTGTCTTTAGAACCTATTTGAAAGTTTGGTGGTCACCTAAGAACACGAAGTCACCCTCTTCATCGAAAAAGAAACTAGCAGTAAATCCGAATCGCGACTCGAAAACATAGGTAACTCGGAATCCAGGACAGTCGATCGCGCGGACTACTCCGTACGCTGCGATCCATTTAAGCTTCGAGTCGGGGTCGAGATCACGAAGGTACCTGCGAACAGCATGACGCTGTGATAAAAGGTCAATGAGTGGGAAAGTAGGCTGCATCGGGTTATATCGCCTTGCTCTTAACCTATTTTAGACACAACACCTTCGGTTGCGTTAGTCTATAATGATCGCTGTCGGTCGACCAGATGCAACGTTGATGAGCAAAACGTTGATCGACACAACCCCGCCTGCCACAATTCGACGAAGAGCCTGTTGGCCCCATCATCGTCACGCATTACTCCCTCCTCCACGCATTCCGAACAGTACCATGAATCTTCGCTCAATAGTCGGTTTTTGGCTGATTGCGTCATTCACATTCTGTTGGCTCATTTGCGATTGCTCGCAAGCGCAGTGGCCCATGTACCGCGGGGATGCTCAGCGCAGCGGTTACACTCCTGGGCAAATACAAACGCCGATGACTTTAGCTTGGCACTCTCAAGCCGCTCACAAGCCTGATCCGGCTTGGCCGCGAAGCGACCGCCAAACGTTTGATTGGTCCTTGCAGCCCGTATCCGTTGACAACGATGTTTATTGGGGCGACAGCGTTAAAGGAGCGTTGAACTGTGTTGAGCTCAGTTCTGGCCGTTCAAAATGGCAGTACTTTTGCGAAGGCCCTATTCGACTGGCTCCCGCAGTCTTTGACGATCTAGTAATTGTCAACAGCGATGACGGTTGCTTGCACGCGGTCGAACGAGCGACGGGGATGCTGAAGTGGAAACATTGTGGAGTCCCCGATCATTCACTGCGGTTGGGCAATCAACGGATGATCTCGCGCTGGCCAAGTCGCGGTGGCAGTGTGATTAGCGATGGAGTGCTCTATTACGCCGCGGGGATCTGGCCGTCCGAAGGAATCTTCCTTTTCGCACTAGATCCCAAGACCGGACGTGAGCTGTGGGTCAACGATGACTCGGGCGGAATCTACATGCCGCAGCCTCACGGTGGTGCCGAAGCGGAAAGCGGCGTCGCAGCTCAAGGTCACCTCGCAGCCTCGATCGCGAGGCCTGCCAAAGACTCTGTTACAACTAACGGCAAAAGTGAGGCAAGTGCTGAGCAAGCTTTGCTGCTGGTGCCAACGGGTCGAGCCGTCCCCGCAGTCTTCGATCGAAAAGACGGAAAGTTCAAATACTTCCACTTGCAAAAATTTGGACAAAAGGGCGGTGCGTCAGTCAGCGCAAACGAGCATTTCTTCGCCAACAGCGGCATGATCTTCGACCTCAAGTCGGGCGAGGCTGCTCACACGATTGGAAACGCTCCCGTTGCCATGATTCCCGACGGCATGGTCACCTATGTCGACAAATTGCTCACCAGCTACCGTTGGCAAATGGTTGAGAAAGTGGATCGCAAGGGAGCCAAACAGAATGTGCTCAGCCCAGTTCCGCAGTGGAGCGTCGAAGGTCTTCCTCTGCCTCGCGAGATCATTGTCGCCGGAGACCATGTCATCGTCGGCGCGTCGGGTGAGATCGCTATAGTTGATGCCAAAAGCCAGCAGATCGTTTGGCGCGAGAGAGTTGAGGGCAATGTTCTTTCACTGGCAGTTAACGATGGACGCCTTATTGCTGCGACCGATCAAGGCTCTGTCTTTTGCTTTGCTCCGAAAGGTTTGGAGCAAACATCAAGCCAGCCTAGTGTGGTTCGTGAAGGATCGAAGACATCCGCCAGCAGTCCAATCGCTTGGATGGAAAAGATTGCTCAACAGATAATTCAAACGGCGGATTTCGACGAAGGCTACTGCCTAGATTTCGGCTGCGGTGATTGCCAGTTGTCTGAATCGCTCGCACGGAATTCCAATCTTCATATCATCGCAGTCGACTCGAACGTAGAAGAATTGGAAGCCGCCCGCAAGCGGCTCAGCCAAGCGAACTTGTTGGGCTCGCGAATTACGGTTCTGCATGTTGACGATTTACGAGACTCAGGATTGCCAAGCTACTTTGCCAACCTGATCGTATCGCAGAAGGCTCTACAGCAAGGCTCGGAGAGTTTACCTTCAGCCGAAGTAGCACGACTGACGCGTCCCTATGGCGGAGTCACGATACTTGGCAAAGCTGAATCGCTCGAACGAACCGAGCGAGGGCCGCTTCAGGGCGCAGGCGAATGGACACATCAATACGCGACGCCTGGAAACACTACCTGTTCGACCGATGAGTTCATTCAAGGGCCTTTAGGCATGTTATGGTTCCGCGACGTCGATGTCGCGATGCCTCAACGCCACGGTCGCGGTCCCGGACCTCTGTTCTTCGATGGGCGACTTTATTCGATGGGCCTTCATGAACTTGCTTGTGTCGATGCATACAACGGTCGAGTCCTTTGGAGATACTCGTTGCCCGATATCTTGGCGGCGTACAACGGCGATCAATTGATGGGAACGGCTGGAACCAACAGCATCTACTGCGTGGCAGATACGGGGATCTATGTTCGACGAGCCGGTAACTGTCTTCGCATCGATCGCAAGACGGGTCAACTGCTCGCAAAGTTTGACTCGCCGGTGGACATCCACGGCAAACCCGGCGTGTGGGGCTATATCGCATGTGTCAACGGTGTTCTGGTGGGTTCGCTGGCTGACCCCGAACATATCGTGACCTTCCGCTACCTGGAACGCGGCGGCGACATGTCGAGCCTATTGACCGAATCGAAAACGCTCTTCGGCATGCACGCTGAAACAGGCGATATTCTCTGGCGTTACGATGCGGTCAACTCCATTCGACACAATGCCATTGCGATCGACGCTCAATCGGTGTTCTTGATCGATCGACCACAGGCGATCGAAGATCGTACGAAGAAAGCTAAAGTCGAGAATCACGCGGCAGGCGTTTTGGTTTCGCTGGATACCAAGACCGGCGTTGAGAAATGGCGATCCACGCAAGATGTCGATGGAACAGTGCTTGCACTAAGCCAAGACAAGCCGGTGCTTCTGATGACATCCCAACCGACACGATTTGCACTTGAGTCCGAGATCGCGGAACATCTCACGGCAATCAATCCGCAAAACGGCGAGCGACTTTGGCGACGCGATACCAAGTACTCCTCGCGACCGATGATTAATCAAGGAACGATCTACTCAGAAAGCGGCGCATGGGATCTGATGAGCGGTTCGCCGTTGCCCTTTGAGTTCAAGCGATCGTACGGTTGCGGAATTCTCGCGGGAAGCAAACACTCGATGGTCTTTCGCTCGGCAACGCTCGGCTACTTTGATTTCGAACGGCAGGGTAAGGTCGAGAACTTTGGAGGTATACGACCAGGCTGTTGGATCAACGCTATTCCAGCAGGTGGCTTAGTATTGATGCCTGATGCGTCGGCTGGTTGTGTATGCAGTTACTTGAACCAAAGCTGGTTTGCGCTTCAAGCGGATGGTGTTGTCGCTCCCGAAGTTTCGAAGACCAGTGGTCGCTACGACAAGCCGATTCAAGTCGCGTTGACTGCGGATAAGCCTACCGATGTTGTTCGATACACACTCGATGGCTCAGTCCCCAACGAGAACTCGACGGTCTATCAAGGCCCTGTTGAGATCAACAAAACCTCAGTCCTCAAGGCTCGAGCCTACACGGCAAGCGGCCACGCGGGGCGGACGATTCAACGTTACTTTATGGTTGGAGAATAGCCATGCAAACAAGTTATGTATCGTTGCTTGTTTGCCCAGTCCTTCTGTGCAGCGTCGTTCCTTCTCTGTTTGCCAATGACGATTCGCAAGTAGCTGAGCGTGCCACGAAGATTCTCCAAGAGCACTGTCTGCGATGCCACAACGACCAAGACAATGCTGGAGAACTTTCTCTTGCTCGTGATCCAGTCAAGCTGCCAAACTGGGATGGCAAGCTGCTGATTGAAATGATCACACCCACGGGCGGTTCGGCTGAAATGCCCAAGGAATCACCATCGCTCTCCACAGAAGATGTACAAGCGATTGCTGAGTGGATTAAAGCGGGAGCCAAGTGGCCCGAGGGACTCGAGCTGAAACCGCCTCGATCTCTCGATCCGTCGTGGTGGTCGCTCCAGCCGTTGCCGAGCTTTGACGAGCTGAACGCAAAGCTGCGCGCCGTAAAACAGATTGCCAAGGCCAGTGGCATGTTGCAATCCGAGAACGCAATCGATGCGTTTGTGGTTGCTCAATTGGCGGAGAAGAAGCTAGAGAATTCTCCACCGGCTAGCAGGCGCGTGCTGATTCGGCGACTTTACTTTGATTTGATCGGATTGCCGCCGACGCCCGAAGAGATCGCGGCTTTCGAAAGCGATCCGAATCCGCTGGCTTATGAAAAACTGGTCGACACTTTGTTGGCGTCGCCTCGCTACGGCGAACGCTGGGCTCGACATTGGCTTGATGTGGCTCACTATGCCGACACGCACGGCTACGACAAAGACAAATTACGACCCAACGCCTGGCCTTATCGCGACTACGTCATTCGATCGTTCAACGAAGATAAGCCGTGGAACCGTTTCATCCATGAGCAGATCGCTGGAGACCATTTCTTCCCTGACACCGTCGACGGTATCGAAGCTCTAGGCTTCTTAGCCGCGGGTCCCTGGGATTTTGTGGGGCACGCCGAAGTCCCCGAGTCGAAGATCGACGGCAAGATCGCTAGGCATCTCGATCGCGATGACATGGTTCGCACGGTGGTTCAGTCGTTCATGAGCCTAACGATCGGCTGTGCGCAGTGCCACGACCATAAGTTCGATCCGATTCAGCAGCAAGAGTACTACCAACTGCAAGCTGTCTTTGCAGCCATCGATCGAGCCGACAAGAATTACTTCAACGATCCCAAGTTGACGACTGAGTATGCCAAGCTGACGACGGAGAAAAAGACGAT
>CAYWNG010000137.1:0-12010 GCA_964458685.1 uncultured Pirellulaceae bacterium | reverse complement strand
GCAGCCGTTGAACTGTCTTTGGGGGAGGAATAACAGGGACTAAGCCAAGTTAGTTAGCCAAGTTAGTTAGCCAAGATCAATACTTGCCTTATCCTGACTCGCCTTCATGGAAACTCTGAGGGAGGCGATGGAATCTTGATTTTGAATCAACATCCCGCGAGCCGCACTGCCAAGTCACGAATCTGCTCGAGCAACTGCAACTGCTGAGGATTGCTCAATGCACTGCTTGCTGCTTGAGGATGAAGTTCATCATGGTCACCATCATCCCCTAGACCCGCCGACTTCGATGCCTTCCACTTTTGCAGAATCAATTGCCGAACCTCTTCGGGGCAGTCCACACCCTCCAGCATGCCTTGGTGTCCAAATCCAGCGGATTGATGAGGCCCTGAGCCACCGCCGGCTGTTTCGACGCGTACATCAGAAATGCCAAAGTACCTTTGCAACGGACCTTGGTTCACAGTCACGTTCTGGATGTTCTCATACGTAATGGTGGTTTCGTGAATGGTCCATATACCCCGACGAATACGCATGCTTCGGTCGCTCAGCACATACCAAGTCGTATCGTAGCGCAGGTGGATAGCGATGTAGGCCAGGATATCGGGAACGATGATAATCGCCCACATAATTGGAGTGAGGATAATGCTGACCACCACATGAGCGTTCCAAAGTATCAGCAGCCAAACGATGAAGAGTGCAATATCGATTGCAAAAAGAGCTATCCAGAATTGAAACTTCAAGTAGCGTAAGAATCCTTCCGCAGGGCGAAAGCTGCGAGTGTTCTGGTCATCGGCACCGGCTAACTCCGGAGGACTTCCAGGAACGCGAAACCAACGTGTAATGACGCTCCACGTTCCCTCATAGCACCACTGACTCACTCGACGCATGATCGTATTTGACTTGTTCATCGCTGCGATCCTTGTGACTAGTGACTATTGAGCTGCTGACGGTCGACCAACTTTTGCATCGCATCGCGAATATCGATCAGCGCTTGTGTCGCTCGATCTGTGGCTACTGCCTGCGGTGCATTGGTAGACGAACTAGACCCCGCTTCGACCATCGACGTCGGAGCGACAGTGGATTCGTGATTCTTGGCTCCACGCATCTTTCCGTAGAGAAAGTCTCGCAAGGCTTCAGCTTCAAGAAAACCTTCGATGCTCATCTCCGCTTCTGCCTTGCCCGAGGCTGTCTGCACGGAGATTGTGGCGAGATTCATCCAACGCTGAACAATGTTGCGGGTGAGATGGATGTCCTGAATGCGTTTGTAGGTCAAGTAGATTTCGCGACGGAAGAGAAAGCCCCAGCACATCGAAATGCCCTCTTCATCAAACTTGTATCGCAACGTGGCATACCGAATCCACATGGGTAGCACAGCCAATGGATAGAGCGGCCCAGCGAGAAGCCCCATCACCAAGTAATAGGTCAGCAGTGATCGATCAGGGCGATCAATCTGACTGGGGTCAAATTTTGTTGGAGTGTTCATGGAAACCACCTTCCAAGGAGTCTAGAAGTGCGGGAGACTAGAAGTGCGTCAGTCGTTGAATTTTAGTGATTTAATCTGGAGAAAGCTAATAGAGTTGCGAAAACTCGCGGCCTCGCGTCCTCGCCCAATTCTCGTTACGACTGCTACAACCGGACCTAAATCAACCCGCTACGAAAAAACTGAAGCGTTGCAGATTGGAACAATTTGCCTGGCGTTTTTGGCAACCTATCCGTTGAGATAGGACCTATGAAACTACTTCGAACCCGACCAAGCAATCTTGGCGGAACTTAATCTATTGGGGCGGGATTGGCAAAATGGTTGAACCGATCGATCGACTTGAATCCAACGTACGGAACTACGCACGTCAGTTTCCGACCGTGTTCAAGTCTGCGCTTGGATCGCGAATGACGGATGAAGAAGGTCGCGAGTACATCGACTTTTTCTCCGGCG
The DNA here is from genome assembly GCA_964458685.1 of uncultured Pirellulaceae bacterium. Classification (GTDB taxonomy): domain Bacteria; phylum Planctomycetota; class Planctomycetia; order Pirellulales; family Pirellulaceae; genus Aureliella. The sequence goes on along the minus strand of CAYWNG010000137.1, from coordinate 10,080 downwards.
CTGGCTCGGTGAACTACGGCCATAACTACCCGCAAGTCAACCAAGCCTTGGTCGCCTACATTCAATCCAACGGAATCCAGTCGTCGCTGGACATGACGACTTCGGCAAAGGTCGAATTCCTTAAGAAGTTCGAACAGACCATTCTAGCGCCGCGCAATCTGGATTATCGAGTCCAATTCACGGGGCCAAAAGGAGCCAACGCGGTTGAAGCGGCGATCAAGCTGGCTCGCAAGCAAACGGGGCGATCGCATATCGCAGCCTTTACTGGAGCCTGCCACGGACACTCGCTCGGCTCGCTGGCTCTCACTAGCAACCAAACGTACCACAGCGAATTCTATGGATCGCACAACAATGTGACGCACCTGCCCTACGAAGGCTATTGGGGAGATCGCGATACATCCGAGCTACTTGAAAAGATGCTGGATGACAACGGCAGCGGACTTCCTAAGCCTGCTGCTGTAATCCTTGAAACGATACAGGCGGCAGGTGGAGTTAACGTGGCTTCGACCAAGTGGCTGCGCCGCGTTGCTGAAGCTTGTCACAAACGCGATATTCGATTGATTGTAGATGAAGCTCAAGTCGGTTGCGGTCGGTCGGGGCAGTTCTTCAGCTTCGAGCAAGCTGGTATCAAGCCCGACATTGTCTGCCTATCGAAGTCTATTGGCGGTGGCTTGCCGATGTCTATGAACTTGATCCGTCGCGAATTGGATACATGGAAGCCAGGCGAACATGGCGGAACGTTCCGCGGTAACAATTTAGCCTTCGTCGCTGGCAGTGCTGTGCTAGATCAGTGGATCAATCCCAGCTTCGAACTGGAGATACTTCAGCGCGGTACGCGAGTGAAGGCTGCGCTGGATGAAATCGCTCACGAACATCCCGACTTTTCGCCGACGGTGCGTGGACGAGGTTTGATCTGGGCTCTAGATGTACACAACAACTTGGTAGCCAAGGAGATTATCGATTTGGCCTTCCAACGCGGCCTGTTGGTCAGCGCGGTCGGAAGTAGACAAGAGGTCCTTCGCTGTATTCCTGCACTGAACATCCCTAACGATCTGTTGCAACAAGGACTAAAAATCCTCAAGCATTGCGTGAGCGATGTCTTCGAGTTCCGTCGCTGTGCATCGCGATCCGAGATTGGCCCAAGTCTACCCGCGACTACTGGCTGTCCTGTCAGTCACTCTAACTCAAATGCAACTACAACAACCCCCGCGTCGCCTTTGACTAACGAAACTGCGAACAGTGTTGGTCTGTTGGCTTCGACATATTAGCAGTGCGTTCGATGCACTCAACAACTGATAGTCGAAGATCCTCTCCGAGCGCGGTACTCAGAGCAAAGTAGTATTCGTGAGCCCATTTTATTTCGTCTTCGGCTTCAGGGCGAATGATAACTGGGTAAGTCATTGCTTGTTAAACAAGTCCGCTTTCACTCCTTCCCAAGGTCGACCTTCGGTTGGGTTCGCTTCGTATGCCTTGAATCGTTCGTCCAAGATCCGACGATGCTCTTCGGTAAGCTCAATCTCCTGAGGCTTGATGCTTTCCCAGAACCACCATTCATTGGAAGACATAATCGAGAGCTTATCAACATTTTACTCGCCATTGCCGCCCGGCGAAAGCTAGAAAAAGTTTCGCGATTCAGAGTTCCATGCCACGGAATCCTCGAATGGCGTGAAACTGGCGAATTAATTCAACTCGCGACAGCAAAGAAGCCACCGGCTCGCAACGACACAAGCGGATGATCGCTGAGCAAACGATTGCCGGGAACATTGATGGGAACGATCTTGATATTCGTGAATCCGCCAGCGCGAAGGTCTTGAACCAATTCTCGTCGACTATAGATGTGAAGGAACATCGACGGAATACCCAAGTCAACGAAGACGCGATCGCCGTATTCCCAAGTTCGATCGAACCAACTCTTCAACCAAGTCTTCGCCAGCCACGACGGTCCAGTGGGATGCCACAGGCTGTGATAGCGATTGTGAACATGCACAATCAGAGACGCCCCAGGCTGAAGCGCTCGATGCACGCCACAAAGGAACTGCTGGCGATTCTGACGACCTTGAATCATGCCAATGCTGCTGAACAAGCAAAGGGCCATTTGCAACGACTCGGGCTCGATCCACTCAAGCTCGACCAAGTTCGCTTGCACGCATTCGTTCAATTCGGGGTGCTGGCAATTCTGCTTGAGCACCTCCAGCATTGTCGGACTGAGATCGACATTCAGCATCCTATATCCAAGCGGCGACAGTAGCCGCGAAATTCGGCCCGTGCCGCATCCAAAGTCCCCAACGCGCGGCGGAAGTTGCCCCGATGGAATCTTGGGCAAGTAGTCTTGAATGAAGCATTGATCCAATTGCAGCAGCGGGCTATCAGCCAGCTTATCGTCATAATCTTTCGCAATTGACTCGGACTGCAAATAATCCCACGTTCCGCGGCAAACTCCCGGCGGTAACTTCCAGCTTGGAATGTTCATCGCAGTCCGATAATTTCGAGTTAATGAAGGAGAGTTCGCCGCAATGGGCGACTAAAGGAAAAACACCTTCCAAATTAAGCCAGCTATTGTCCCAGAGCGGGCTGTCCTAACCGCAAAGTTGGCTGTGCGCCCCTGGGAGAACTCTTCAACCAACACTATAATCTTCGCCCTAATCTAAAGGCAGATATCTTACCCTCAGTCAATGGAGCGTTTTCATGTCCGTACGTTTGGGCATCAACGGTTTTGGTCGAATCGGTCGAATGGTCTTCCGAGCTGCAGTGCAGAATTTTGGCAGTGACATCGAAGTAGTTGGAATCAATGACCTTCTAGAGCCCGACTACCTAGCTTACATGTTGAAGTATGACAGCGTTCATGGTCGCTTCAAGGGTGAGATCGCCATTGATGGCACAACATTGATCGTAAACGGTAAACGCATCCGACTGACTGCTGAAAAAGATCCTGCTGCTCTGAAGTGGGGCGATGTCGGCGCAGATGTTGTTGTTGAATCGACAGGCCTGTTCCTGACATTGGACACTTGCCAAAAGCACTTGGACGCTGGAGCCAAAAAGGTAATCCAGAGCGCTCCTTCCAAGGACGAAACACCAATGTTCGTCTACGGTGTAAACCACACCAAGTACGCCGGTGAAAAGATCATCAGCAATGCATCTTGCACCACCAATTGCTTGGCTCCTTTGGCCAAAGTCCTGAACGACAACTACGGAATCAAGCGTGGTTTGATGACCACCGTACACGCCGCCACAGCAACTCAAAAGACTGTAGACGGACCAAGCAACAAGGATTGGCGCGGCGGTCGTGGAATCCTTGAGAACATCATCCCAAGCTCGACCGGCGCTGCCAAAGCTGTAGGCAAGGTTATTCCTGAGCTAAACAAGAAGTTGACTGGAATGGCATTCCGCGTTCCAACTTCCGACGTTTCCGTAGTTGACCTGACAGTGGAACTCACCAAGGAAACAACTTACGAAGCGATCTGCGCGACGATGAAGTCCGCCAGCGAAGGCGCACTGAAGGGCGTCTTGGGTTACACCGAAGACAAAGTTGTAGCCACCGATTTCCGCGGTGAAGCTTGCACTAGCGTCTTCGATGCCGAAGCCGGAATCATGCTCGACCCAACCTTCGTCAAGTTGGTTGCTTGGTACGACAACGAATGGGGCTACTCCAACAAAGTTTGCGAGATGTCTCGCGTAATCGCCAAGTAACTCTAGCCTTCTGGTTGAAGCTCAACTTGCGCTCAGTCCATTCTGTGGAGCTGACGCAAATATGGCAAGAAGATATCGGGCAAAAAGATGAGGGGCAAGAAAATGCAAGACTGCATTTTCTTGCCAAGCATTTCCTTACCATCTCCAACAAACTGCTAAAGGACTTTAGCAGTTCGTCTTCAGAGCGGACGAGTGTCTCAACCCGCCGCACTCAGCGGCTATGCGTTCATCGGATCGTTGATGAAGCTGTTGATGAGATTCAGGTACTTAAAGGCCATTCGCAGGACGATAAAGCCGATGAAGATCATGATGCAGACCCATATGGTCATGCTCGCGATGGTTGCGATTGTGTTGAGCGCGCTAGCGGCGCGAGTCTGATACTGAACGGCTAAGTGGTCAAGCGATTCGGTTTCGGTACCGCTAAGCTCACCGACGCGAACGGCATCGATAAAGTCTTGTGGCAAGACAGCCGATTTTTCAAAGGCGTCTCCAAAGCTCGAGCCCTTGCGAATCTCTTCGAGCGCAGGCTTGAGGCCGCCCATGAAGTACTGATTGCCAGTTGCTAAGAACGCTTGCTTCACTGCGTGCGATGCGTCGACTCCAGCGTTCAGTAGCATCGAAAGAGTAATGCTCAGCCGCGACATGCTTAGCGTCACGATGGCAGTACCAAGTTGCGGAATCCTCTGAACAATTGGCGTGAGCACGCGGTGGCAACCGAACCAGTTCTTCCAAATGCCAAATACCACCGTTCCGATCGTTCCAAAAACAAGCAGTACTCCTAGGCAATAAATCATGAACCCCTGAAAGCCACGTAGATTAAAGCCCGAAGCATCGTACGTCGAGTTTGGAGTCAGGATGCCTTGGATCAAAATGACGACACCGATGATTCCTACCGCTAGTCCCAATTGAATCAACGGCCACATGATGCGTTGGAAGAATTCGCCTCGCGTCTTCTTGAGCTGATCATAGTACTGAGCCATGTAGCTGAAGATCGAGTCGGTTCGTCCGGCTAGCTCGCTGGCATGAATCATCTGCACGAGCAGATCGGGAAAGTAGCGATTCTGTGCCTTCATGGCTTCGGAGAGCGTGCTTCCGCCTCGCAGCTTGGCATCCACGCTGGCCATGACTTGGCGATGTCGCGGTGTGCCCATATTCTGCTCGGTTTGCAGAATCCGCAAAATGTCGACCCCTGCACGGAGTCCGATCGCCATTCGTCTGCAGAATTCGCCAAGTTCCTTGAGTTTCATGATCGCGACTTTTCGATCCAGCAAAAGTTGTTAGAACCAATGGACTTCATTATAGCTGAATCTCGCTCCTAAAGAAAAACGATGACTTCAACCTCAGCATGGCAGCCCACCATTCCCGCTCAAAATCTCCAATTGCGAGGCGAGGTTCTCTGGAGCATCCGTAAGTTCTTCTACGAAGCTGGATTCATCGAAGTTCAAACGCCTATCGTCAGCCAAGACACCGTAATCGATCGGCATATCGATCCTGTGGTGCTGCCTGGTAAGTCGCTCGGTCTTGGTGGCTTTGCGAATCAAGACTTCTACCTACAAACTTCGCCCGAGTTTGGCATGAAGCGACTGCTGGCCCATGGGGCTCAGCGTATCTATCAAATCTCGCAAGTCTTTCGCGCTGGCGAACGAGGGAAACACCACAATCCCGAGTTCACGATGATTGAGTGGTATCGAGTCGCCGATGACTTTTCGGCGGCAACCAAACTGCTTGCGGACTTGATGATCGCAGTCAATCCTGCATGGAAGCCTAAGTCGACAACCTACCAGCAAGCCTTTGTCGATCATGCAGGGATTTGTCCAATCACCTGCGCGGTGGAAGAGCTCGCCGAAGTTGCAGTTGCCAGAGGACTCGGCGTTGACCAATCGTGGAGCAGCGATCGCGACGATTGGTTGAACTTGTTGTTCTCGGAAGTTGTGCAACCCAAGCTAGGTTTCGATCAACCCGAGATCGTCACGCATTATCCGGCGAGTCAATCAGCCTTAGCTAAGATCTGCGAGTCTGATCCACGTGTGGCCGAACGGTTCGAGCTGTTCATCGAAAGCATTGAGCTGGCCAATGGGTATCACGAGCTATTGGATGCAGAGGAGCTTGCCAAACGCAACGCATCGGTCAGCGAGCAGCGACGACAAGATGGTAAAGATCCGTTGCCCCAAGAGAGTCGATTGCTAGAAGCGATGCGACATGGATTGCCCGCATGCAGCGGCTGTGCTCTGGGATTGGATCGCTTGCTGATGGTGCTCAGCCGAGCAAAGGCAATTGACGAAGTGATTTGCTTTCCCATCGAACGTTGCTGAGCGTCGCCTTTCGCTCAGCGAAAGTAGCGCTTCGTAGCTGATCCCGCCAGGGTTCAGATCTTCGTGAACGACACTTATGCTTTCGCAACTGTTGAGGAACGAAGTAGAGTAGCGCTAAAGAGTGTGGCAAGCCAGTCCCTGGCGTCTTCTAAGCATAGCGGTTCCTGAACTCTCCCGCTCGAGCGACGTAACTGTCAGTACTGGTTGTTGGGTTTCGTTCCTCAACCCAACCTACGTCTCGAGATGGTTGTGCAATGCTACTTTCGCGGAGCGAAAGACGACAATACGCTACTTTCGCGGAGCGAAAGGCGACAGTACGCTACTTTCGCGGGAGCGAAAGGCGACTATCTCGTGGAGCGAAAGGTGACGATCACTCAACACCAAACAAGCCCGCAGGGGAAAGCAATTGTCCGCCAAGTTGAGCGATGCGCTTGGATGGCATGAACCGCGGCTCGATGTTGAAGTTCAACGACACATTATCTCGACCTGTGTCGACGTTCATACCAATCTTCACCAGCGCCGATTCGCCAACGCGCGTGAGCGACAATGTCTGGCCAATTTGTCCGGTACGAGCGAAGTCAAACGCGGCTCCACCAGACACAATCCACTTCTCGTTCAAGCGATAGTTGACATAGCCATTGAGGATACTGGCGCTGATTGGCCCTTCAATCGACAACATGCCGATGTAAAGATCGCCTACGCCTGGCCGACTCATGCTGGCTCCCGCCGAAACGGTCTTAAGGCCCTGCGAAAAGACATCGGCATATCCATCGGAAAGCAATGTCAATCGATCTCCAACGTGGTAACGGAAGTTGTAGTTTAAGGCCCCAACATCCTCCCCGAAGTTATCTTTTTGGGCTCGTGGGAATACTGTCGCATTCACGTCCAAGTAGACCAAGTCAACGATTCGCTCGCGACCAGGCATGCCTCGCTTCGTTTGCCATCGCTGAGAAAGTCCAAATCTTGCTTGCTGAGTGTTGTCGAAGATCTCACCGCTGCCGGCTGTGACCCACCGCTGCATCCCCGTTCGTACAGCATAGTTTCTTTCGTCGAACCTCTCAGGTAAGGCGCCTCCAAAAGTGTCAAAGACAAATCGACGGCGGAAATGTTCTTGCGAGTTGTCATCCAGCGGATCGTACAGTGGCAATCGCCTGTAATCCTTATTGGCGTCGGCCAAGAAGATATCCGAGTACAGGTTGGCCTTATGAGCTAAGCCGTTGATATCGAAGAGGCTGTTCGAACGATTTTGATTGACGCTCCAGAATGGCAAATTGGTGCGAACTCCCACTTGTCCAGCAAGCCGAGTGACGTCCTGCTTGGTCAAATCTTGATTCCAGAATCCAGCTTCGCCAGAGATGTACGGTACAGTTTTCCATACGCCCAAGTTTAATGGCAAGCTAAGTTCATGCCGCGTGGTCGCTCGCAAACCTTCTGCACCGCGTTCCCAATCCAGCAAACCGAACTTAGCCGCGTCGACTGGGTCGGTGGGTGTTGAGGCGATGCGCTGATGTACATAGCCTACGCTTGAGTTTGCATTCCAGGTGACTCGACTGGCAAACAGATCTTGGCCAAGCCAGTAGTGATTGAAGCGTGGTAGCGATTCGGTTTCTGTGAAGAATTGATTGACTCGAGCTTGTCCGAAAACTTCAAACATTCGGTTGCTGTTATAGCGTCGCAGTCGAATCGCGGATGTGAGATCTTTCTCCTGATCCCATTCCCGTTCAAAATACTGCTCCATGACATTGCGGTCTGTTGCAAAGCCACCTTCCTTAATCAGTTCGACATTCGGCGAAAGGAAAACGCGATGTCGCGAATAAACCCGACCGCGTGTCTTCTTTTCGGGAGCCAGACTGGTTCGATCCAACCCAAGAAAGTCACGACCGTTTTCGTCGATGAACCAAGCATCAGTAATGCCCGTTCCCGGCGCACCAAAGAACAACGTCGGTCGATCGTAGGTGAAGTTTCCGCCAAGCGCGAAGCCTCGCTCGGAAAGATAGTCTGTCGATAGAGTTAAATCCGTGCCCTGAGGTCCGTTGATACCTAGCAACTGGTACACGTCCCAGTCGAGATAGGCTTGATTCCCAAAAATCTGGTCGTTCTTGTACTTGGCACCTTTAAGATAGAAACTGGGGCTCGCCAAATTCGACTTAAACGTTGGCCAGAACAAAACTGGGAAGCCACCGACGTAAAGGAAGTTATTCTTAGCCGTGGCCCGCATGTCCGTTGATCGACCGCTGTCGGTTGGAGAAAGGACGGACAGATTTTCTTCAGTCCGATCGTCTTGCAGTTCCACTTCGCTGGACTGTAACCAGTATCGTGGCACACCCAAGCGACTGCTAGTGATCGCGGCACCAAACGCTTTAAAGTTGCGACGATCGGTCTGCTGAAGAACATCGGCCTTGAGTCGCAACAAGCCTTGATACTGCGGTACCGGTGTGAGCATCTCGGCGGAAAGCACCATGCCGTACTCACTTGAGACGTTGTAGTACATTCGGTCTGCGTAGATGACTCGATTGCCTTGATTGAAAACGATGTTTCCATCTAGGTACATCTCAATCGGTTTGTCTGGCGAGCTGACCAGTCCAGAAAATGGATCGCCTCCATTATTGCGCAGCCATACGATGGCGTTATCCGCTTCTAGCGAAACGGTACCAAAGTCTAAGATGCGTCCATCGGGTTGTTGAAGCTTGATTCCTTCAACGACTAAACGGAAGCCACCTCGCATCTCGAGGATGTTCTCGCCCGTGACTGGATCGGGGCGGAATGCAATGGTTGAGTTGTTATCGCGCTGGAAGAATCGAACGTTCTTAACCCCCAGAGGATTTTCCGTCATCGGTTGCAAAGCTACCTGCTGTTGCATGGAAGGAAAGGCTGGTGGATCAGGTTGGCTCGGCGAAGTCGCTGGGAACGGCGCGCTACCGTCTTGAGGAATCACCAGTCCAACACTTGGTATCGACTCACGCGTCGATCCAGACTGCCCGCCGCTGCCCCACTGAACTGCGCCAGGAGTCGGTTGGATCGAGTTGGTTGGCGGAGCAGCTTGCGATCCAGGGTTGAATTGAATGCCGCCGCTGGAGTTGTTGGGGTTATTCGGATTGTTCGAGTTCAGAAGTGAGGGTGCAGGAAGGATGTCGATCGAACCATTGGGTTGTGGTAAGCCTTGCGGTAAGCCTTGTGGAGCGCTTTGCCCCAAAGCGCCGGTCTGAGGTCCAGCGGTTTGTGTTCCGCCGATTTGTGTTCCGCCGATTTGTGGTCCGCCAGACTGCAAGAACTGAACCATTTGAATCTGCGATAGATTGCTGGGCTCGCGACTCCAGTCCAAGTTGGGAATATCGAAGCGTCGCACTTCTCGCAGGGCTTCGTACTTGACTGGATAAAGACTAAACAGGCGTCCCATCCATCGATTGTCTCGCAGAGAATGACCACCCGTCCAATCGATACGAACTTCGCCATCCATCAAGCAGATGATCTTGCCAGGTTCATCTGGCTCGTTGGGCAAGCTGCGTTCAATCCAAAGAACGATCTCTTTAGCGCCAGCCGTCAGAGGCCCCTGAGTCAAATGACAGTGGCCCGAAAAGGCCAATACGTCGTAAGACCCACGCTGCTCTTTGGCAACTTCGTCTGCTTTAATTTGAATCTGAAAGGCAGGATCGATTTTTGGAACGGAAATTTCAGAGGCGCTTGCCGTGTTAACTCCGCTCAGCAGAGTTGCCCAAACCGCAAACATCAAGGCGCACCACGACCGAGGCCACATCAAAGTGGTTTTCTCAAAAGCTGTCTGCGAATTGTGATGGCCTAGTTTGCCAACCACCTTCGGGCTTTCATCGAGTGTCCAGGGAGCGAAACATGGCTAAATCGAATTCAGGGCTCGAAACGCCTATAAGGTCAGAAAACAGCCTTGGCTTATAGAAAGATAAGCCGGAGATATCCAGTGCAATCAACGTACAATTGAGCTTCGCCGCTTGGCAGACTAGCCGCAATCGAGTTAGCGACCGGTTACAAAACCAGCCGCCACGCGTTAGAGAGCGTCCCGCTTAGGCGGCCGGTGGCCGTTCTGAACTAGCCGCCACGCGTTAGCGTC
>CAYWNG010000136.1:0-12024 GCA_964458685.1 uncultured Pirellulaceae bacterium | reverse complement strand
GTGAGGAAGGTACGTTGATTGAACTCTCCCGTGAATGAGTTGAATCGCTTAACGGTCAGCTACAGTGCGTGGGAGAGTTCAATATGCTGTGGGCTGAGTCAAGAAAATCCTGCTGGCTTGCCCAGCAGATGGTTAGGCTTCAAGCTAGTAGGCAGAGCGTAATGAAATTCTCTTTTTCCTCTAAGCCATTAGAGCGTTAGCGAAAAGCCCAAGGGACCGACCGGGCAAGCCGGTGGGATTTGAGGAAGAACGACACGGAGTGTCGTGGCACACTGGGAGTAGGGTGCGGTTGAGGAACGAAACCCACCGTGGACTCTACACTGCGCTGATGAGCAACTTTTGGTTGAAGAGTTGATTGAGGTGCAGCGCAAGGGAGAGTTCGATTAACGTACCCTCCCAGGTTAGTGCGCTGCTAAAGCTGTTTGACTGCTACTTGGCTTAACCTACCCTGGAACGGCGACCGCGGCGGCTGACCCCATGGTGACACCAGGGGCTGGTAGAACGCTTGTGCCTTGCAGGTAGATGTCGATCGCTCGAGCTGCTCCGCGACCCTCATTGATGGCCCAGACCACCAGCGATTGGCCTCGTCGACAGTCTCCCGCGGCGAACACACCCTTGACGTTGGTTGTGAATTCACCGTGGACAGCGTTGTAGTTCGAGCGATTGTCGGTCTGAATTCCCAACATCTCGGCTACATACTGCTCAGGTCCCAAGAATCCCATCGCTAGCAGCACTAGATCCGCTTCGATAATGCTCTCAGAACCGGGCACTTCAGACATCTGCATGCGTCCACTGGCATCTTTGGTCCATTGAACTCGAACCGCCTTAATGCCTTTGACGTTTCCATTGCCGTCATCGATGAACTCTTTGCTGAGGATACAATACTCGCGCGGATCACGACCAAACTTCTCGGCAGCCTCTTCGTGACCATAGTCGACGCGGAAGATGCGCGGCCATTGAGGCCATGGATTATCGTCGGCGCGATCTTCGGGCGGACGATCCATCAATTCGAAGTTGACTAACTGGGTACATCCATGTCGCAAGCTGGTTGCGATGCAGTCTGTTCCAGTATCACCACCACCAATGACGACAACTTTCTTTCCAGCAGCCGAGATGTACTTGCCATCCTTCATGCCACTGTCCAGGTAGCTCTTCGTCTGAGCGCCCAAGAACTCCATCGCGAAGTGAACGCCTTTAAGCTGTCTGCCTGGAATTGGCAGATCGCGCGGCTTAGTCGCACCCGTAGAAAGCAAGACGGCATCGTTCTCTTCGTACAGCTTCTTGGCATCAACGTTGCGGCCAACATCAGCGCCAGTGACGAAAGTGACTCCACCGTCGCGCATCAATTGCAAGCGGCGCTCGACCACGTTCTTGTCTAGCTTCATATTCGGAATTCCGTACATGAGCAATCCACCGACGCGATCCGCTCGTTCATAAACCGTGACCGTATGGCCAACCAAGTTCAACTGATCGGCTGCGGCCAAGCCGGCGGGTCCGCCACCTATGATGGCAACCTTCTTGCCTGTTCGCGCAGCAGGAGTAGCAGGCTTGATCCAACCCTCAGAAAAAGCTCGGTCAACAATCGCATTCTCGATGTTCTTAATAGTCACCGGAGGATTGGTGATTCCCAGTACGCAAGCACCTTCACACGGCGCTGGACAAACTCGCCCAGTGAACTCAGGGAAGTTGTTGGTCTTGTGCAATCGATCGATGGCATCGCGCCAACGACCTTGATAGACCATGTCGTTCCATTCGGGAATCAGGTTATCAATCGGGCAGCCTGTGACGGACTGGCAAAAGGGAATACCGCAGTCCATGCATCGCGCGCCTTGCTCACGCAAATGAGCCTCGTCGGGATCGGTATAGACTTCGTTGTAGTCGTTCAATCGGACCACTGGCAGACGCCATGGAACCTTCTTGCGATCAAACTCTTTAAATCCAGTTGGCTTTCCCATAGCGGTCTCTCTGCCAGTTCGTACTTAGTTATGACTTGGTATTTGAAGGTTTCGTTTGAGCCAAGTTTGTTCGCGTTTTCTTACTCGAAAAACTGGCTCGGATTCTAATCGTGAAGTCGTGTTTCGTTGTCTAGTCGCGGGCGACGAGTACCGCTTCGCGCAAGCCCATCTGTTCTTCCAGGACTCGCTTGTAATCGGTCGGCATGACTTTGACGCATTGTCGGAGGAAGGTTTGCCAATCTTGCAACGCATCCTTAGCCACCGTGCTACCGGTGTACTTCGCATGTCGAGTGATCAAGTCGCGAATCTCTTTTTCTTCTTCGCTCGTCTCGATACGCTCAAGCTCCACAAGTTCAAGATTGCAATTGATGGTGAACTCGTTGTGACGATCCCAAACATAAGCGATGCCTCCGGACATACCCGCAGCAAAGTTTCGCCCAGTCGGTCCAAGCACGATGACGCGTCCTCCGGTCATGTATTCACAGCCGTGATCTCCAACGCCTTCGACAACGGCGTTAGCACCCGAGTTACGCACACAGAATCGCTCGGCAGCTCGTCCGCGGAAGAAAGCTTCACCGCTGGTCGCACCGTACAAGCAAACGTTGCCGACCAGAATGTTGTCTTCCGGTCGGAAGCCGCTGTTCTTGTGCGGATAGACAATCACGCGACCGCCGGATAGCCCCTTACCAACGTAGTCGTTGGAGTCGCCTTCCAATTCGATGGTCACTCCATGAGCCAAGAACGCGCCAAGACTTTGTCCAGCCGAACCGTTCAACTTGATGTGTACCGTGTCATCAGGCAAGCCAGCTTGACCGTACCGCTTAGCGATCTCGTTGCTGAGGATCGTACCCACAGTTCGGTTGATATTAACGATCTTGGATTCGATCTTCACCGGAGTTGCATTTTCGAGCGCGGGCTTCGCGGCCGACAGAAGTACGGTTAAGTCGAGCGACTTTTCCAACCCGTGCTCTTGGCCAATCGTGCAATGCTGAATTGCATCAGGACGCAAGCTGCTGGCGGAAGTCAACATGGCTGTGAGATCCAAACCGTCGGTCTTCCAGTGTTGAATCGCTTTACGCGGATCCAGCACATCGACTCGACCAACCATGTCAGTTATCTTGCGGAAGCCAAGTTTAGCCATAATCTGTCGCGCATCTTCGGCAACCATGAACAGGTAGTTGACGACATGCTCAGGCTTGCCCTTGAACTTCTTGCGCAGCTCGGGGTCTTGAGTGGCAACACCGACTGGGCAAGTGTTCAAGTGACACTTACGCATCATGATGCACCCCAAGGTGATCAGCGGTGCGGTGGCAAAACCGAACTCTTCAGCTCCCAACAAGGCAGCAATCACGATATCGCGGCCAGTCTTCAAACCACCGTCGGTTTGCAACGTCACGCGAGAACGAAGATTGTTCAGCACGAGGGTTTGGTGAGCTTCGGCAATGCCCAATTCCCAAGGCAAACCAGCGTGCTTGATACTGGTCAGCGGTGAAGCTCCCGTTCCACCGACGTCACCGGCGATCACGATGTGCTCCGCATGTGCCTTGCTGACACCTGCGGCGACCACACCCACACCGACTTCGCTGACCAGCTTGACGCTAATTCGCGCCGCGCGGTTTGCGTTTTTCAAGTCGTGAATCAGTTGAGCCAAATCTTCGATGGAATAGATGTCGTGGTGTGGAGGTGGGCTAATCAAGCCGACTCCAGGAGTCGAGTAACGTATGCGAGCGATATTCTTGTCCACCTTACGACCCGGCAGCTCACCACCTTCACCTGGCTTAGCACCTTGAGAGATCTTGATCTGCAGTTCGTCCGCATTGGTCAAATACTCGATCGTGACACCGAACCGACCTGATGCGACCTGCTTGATGGCTGATCGTCGCGAGTCACCGTTGGGCAAAGGCTTGAACCGAACTGGATCTTCACCACCTTCTCCCGTGTTGCTCTTGCCGCCCAAGCGATTCATGGCGATCGCCAGAGTTTCGTGAGCCTCCGCGCTGATCGATCCAAAGCTCATCGCACCGGTACAGAATCGCTTGACGATATCCTTGGCAGACTCAACCTCTTCGATCGGTATCTCTGGTCCAGCAACACCAGGCTTCAGATCCAACAAGCCGCGCAAGGTGCACTTCATCTTGTTGTCATTGTTGATGTGTTCGGCAAATTTCCAATAAGCGCCTTTATCACCGTTGCGTGCTGCGACTTGCAAGTTCGCGATCGCTGCGGGATCCCAACCGTGCTTTTCTCCTTCGGCTCGCCAGTGAAAATCACCTGGGTTCGGAAGAACGGGCAAGCTGTAGGAAGGATCAGTCGGATAACCCAACGCATGTCGACGTAGAGCCTCTTCAGCCAAGACATCAAAGTTCACGCCTTGAATCCGACTTGGTGTTCCTACGAAGCAAACGTTGATCACCTCGTCGTGTAGACCAAGAGCTTCGAAAATCTGTGCTCCCTTGTAGCTCTGCAACGTACTAATGCCCATCTTGGCCAGTACTTTCAGCATGCCTTTCGCGACGGCCTTTTTATAGGACGATTGAATCTTGGCCAAGCTCTCATACTTGTCGGCTGGTAGTTGAGCGTCTTCGCGAGCATACCAAAGAGCTTCGAAGGCCAAGTAAGGATTGATCGCGTCGGCACCGTAGCCCACCAGCAAACAGTGGTGGTGAACTTCGCGAGCTTCGCCGGTTTCGAGGATCAGCCCGACAGCGGTTCGTTTGGCTTGACGAATCAAGTGATGGTGGACCGCACCGATGCTTAGAAGGCTGCTGACAGCGACTCGATCTTTGCTGACCAGTCGATCGGACAGAATGACAATGGAATAGCCTTCGTCGATGGCTGCTTCGGCTTCGGCGCAGACTCGCGACAAAGCTTTCTGCAAACCGGGCTTGCCCTCGCTGCGAGGAAACGTGATATCGATCTTTTTAGCTTTCCAGCCGCGATGATCCATGTGCTCAATTGCAGCAAGATCTTCGTTGGTCAAGATTGGATGTGGAATCAGCAAACGATGCGCGTGTTCGGGAGTCACATCCAGCAAGTTTTGCTCAGGCCCAATGTAGCACTCAAGCGACATGACAACCTCTTCGCGAATCGAGTCGATCGCGGGATTGGTCACTTGAGCAAACAGTTGCTTGAAGTAGTCGTACAACATCCGAGGCTTGTCGCTCAAACATGCCAAGGCCGAATCGTTACCCATCGAGCCGATTGGATCACGCGACTCAAGGATCATCGGGACTAGCATGAAGTGCATCGTCTCGCTGGTGTAACCAAACGACTGCATGCGAGGAAAGAGTGTTTCCGAGTTGTAGCCCGGTGCCTTTTGCTTCGGCAGATCATCAACTGTGATTCGCTGTTCGCGCAACCACTGAGCGTAGGGACGTTTGGCAGCAAATTCGTGCTTGACCTCTTCATCAGGGATCATGCGGCCTTGTTCAAAGTCCACCAAGAAGATCTTGCCTGGTTGCAAGCGACCTTTGGAAGCAACGGTCTCTGGGGCGATTGGAAGTACGCCCACTTCACTGGCCATGACAACGCGATCGTCATGGGTGATGTAGTATCGAGCGGGTCGAAGACCGTTTCGATCCAATACAGCACCAATGCACTTCCCATCGGTGAAGACGATCGACGCGGGGCCGTCCCAGGGCTCCATCATGCAACTGAAGTACTCGTAGAAGGCTCGCTTCTCGTCGGACATCGATTGGTGCTTTTGCCACGCTTCAGGAACCATCATCAAAATGGCTTCTTGCAACGTGCGACCGGTCATCAGCAGAAACTCAAGCACGTTATCGAACGAACCGCTATCGCTACAATGCGGCTCGGCGACCGGAAACAGCTTCTTCAGCTCTTCGCCAAACAACGGGCTAGAGGCGCGACGACGGCGCGCAGCCATCCAGTTTTTGTTTCCGCGCAACGTGTTAATCTCACCGTTGTGGCTCATGAATCGCAGCGGTTGAGCTCGATCCCAGCTCGGGAAGGTGTTGGTCGAAAATCGACTGTGCACCATGGCCAAGTGCGTTTCGAAATCGGTATCGTTCAAGTCTGGATAGTAAGGCAGAACTTGATCGCTGGTCAGCATGCCTTTGTAGATGATGACTTTGGTCGACAGGCTACAGATGTAGAACTGCAAAGCGTGAGCCAGTGTTTCGCTGCCGCGAATCTGATGGCTGGCGTACTTGCGAATGATGTACAACTGGCGTTCGAAGGCGTCGCCAGCAAGTCCATCAGCGGCGGCGATGAACAACTGTTCGATATCGGGTTCTGCAGCTAGCGCAGTCGGACCTACGTTGGCCTTAACTGCATCGGTAGGAACTTTGCGCCAACCGAGCAGACGTTGACCTTGCTCGGCTACGATTCGTTCGACTGTCTCTTTGCAAGTCTTTTTCTCTGCTGCGTTCTTAGGAAGAAATACCAGACCTGCTGCGTAGCGACCAGGCTCGGGAAGATCGACCTTCAGATCATCCTTAGCAACCTTGCGAAGGAACTTGTGCGGCAGAGCGGTGAGCATCCCAGAGCCATCGCCTGTGTTTGCTTCGCATCCGCACGCGCCTCGGTGGTCCATGGCGACCAACATCGTCGAAGCGTCCAGAACGAACTGGTGACTGGCTTTGCCTTTGATGTGTGCAATCAAGCCCACACCGCAATTTTCCTTCTCTAAAGCCGGATCGTAGAGCCCTTGGCGCTTCGGAAGATAAAACAGGGGCTTCATGAGTTGTTCCCTACTGCAAAACGAAAGTAACTGAATATTTGATGACTGAACTTGATGACGGGGCTTGATGACGGAGCGCGATGATAACTGGGCGAGGCGATGTTCGTTAGGCGATGTGTCGAGTCGGGCGACCACCCTCGCCTGGGTCTGGTTGCGACGATTTTATTGCATCGTCAGCACGATCGAAGTTCTCGTTGAGAATCAATTCCACCACGCCACGAGCCGTTCGGCCCAAAGCTGCACCGCGACGTTGAATCAGACCGAGCGGTCGAGTCAGCTTGAGCCACGAGCAAGGAATCATCTTCATCGTGCCCTTGGCGAGCTCTTCTTTGACGGTGGGCTGAGGCAGGAAGGCGATCCCCGTGTTAATGCAGACGGCGTGCTTGACCGAATCGATATTGTCAAATTCAGCGGCCACTTGCATCGTCACACCTAGGTGCCGCAAGTAGCGATCGATCTCATGCCGTATCCGCAAGTTTGCCGCAAAGGCAACCAAGTTCTCGTCGGTCAGGTCTGCCGGCTGGACCTCGGAAAGTTGCGTCAGACGATGATCGGGCGACGCGACCAGTAGCATCCGCTCCTGCAACCAATCGGTAACTGTGATCGATTTGGAAGTCGCTGGGTAGCTGACTAAACCAAAGTCCGCTAAACCCTGCTCGACCAAACGGTACACCTCTTCGGGCTGGCCGAATTGGTATCGAACTTCAGCTTCGGGATAGCGTGACTTGAGCAGTCGCTGAAGCTGTGGCAGATAACTCAGGCCGACACTGTAGATCGCCGCCACCGACGCGCGGCCGGAAACGACTTTGCCGACCGAGCGAACCTCTTCGGTCAAGGCTTCGAACTGGCGAAGGATTTGGACACAGCCTGCATGGAAGAGTTCACCCTCCTGAGTCGGCACCAACGGACGTTTGCTGCGGTCGATAAGCTGGACTTGGAGGAAGTCTTCGAGCTGCTGGACCGCCTGGCTGGCACCGCTTTGAGTCATCTGATTGTCGGCAGCCCCCTGCGAGAAGCTCCGTCGATTGACAACGTCACAGAAGACTCGAAGGTTTCTCAGGTGCATGGACATGGCTGTGATTGGGTTGGGCGCACTGGCAAGTATAAGTCTTTCTTATTGCTTGCCATAGAGTATTAGGCTGTCAGATACGCTGAGTCTAGTCTGTACCCAAAAAACCGTCAAGGGCGGTAAAAACCGTCCGCTACTCAGCTTTACCACCCCAGCGTCGGGGGAGCGTTAGGGCGTAAAGGATGACCACTGTCCCCGATGCAATCAGGCTCCACGGTATCCAGTCGGGTGGCTGAATGATTCGCGTTCCGACCTGGATGGACTGAGCCGGCTGGAACCAATTGCTAGAGACTTGGTACGATTGCGGTCGGTCAGTGACGATCGTTGCACTATCGATCATGAGGCATTCGACCCCCACAATGACCAACATGGTGCCCACGGCAAAGAAGAAGGCGCGCCACACGATAGAGACTCCTGTGGATTCGAGAAAACTGGCTTGGATATGAGTTTCTCGATGGCCCAACCACGGATCGAGACTCTGAGAAGTCGATCGGTCGAGTTGCTAGCAAAACTTCAGTCCGCCCCAGTCAGTTCTAGAAATCGGACCCAGGGTAACGATTCAGACGTTAAAATCGGTTAGCCAGCACCCTCTGAGTCCTTTAAGCCCTGAATGTCAGCCAAGTCCTTTGGACGCCCAGATGCTTTTTTATTCAGCAATAAGTCGACCTTTCCAATCACATTAAGCTCAAGGTCTTCTATGCGAATGACAATTCTGTTTTTCCAAGCAGAATCGAACTGTACGCCAGAAATTGCTGTCAGGATATCAATTCGACCTGGGGGCACGCCAATTTGAAAAACGCAAGAAGGCGTTGCAAAGTCCGACTCCGAAACTTGATCAACCGGCGCACCAAATCTCGCCAACGCACGCATTACCTTTGGCGCGGTCTGTACATCTGCTCGAACCCAGATGTCTAAGTCTCCCGTAGCTCGTGGGTATCCATGGGCTGCAACTGCGTAGGCTCCGACTATCAGATAGTCGACTTTAGCGGCGCTCAATTCTAACAACATGTCTTTGAAGTCGGTGTTCAAATCCATTCGGCTTTGCGAACCTCCAAGCGGTTAGAGTAAGTGGCCAAACCATCAAGATTCTCTCAGCAGGTGTCAATTGTGAATACTCTGGAGTGATCCCTTCCTGTGCAAGTGGAATTTTTCGAACCACCAAGCTTCGTCGTGAGTTATCTGGTAATTGTTGGTCAAGCATTTTTCTGATTGCAATAGGAATCATTGGTGGATGGGGCACAGGTTGGCCTAGACCTTGAAAGTCTATCACATCGAACTTTACCTCGTGCAGGAAATGCTACCTAACTTCGAGGCACGCTTTAGATTCCAGCGGATGTTAAGCCAATCGCACTCGTTTATTCTCCTGATTTTTCAAGAATATGCTCGTTTTGACTCAAGTTCAAGTCGTTCGAGCTCAGCAACTCCTCTTTCGCTCGGCCCTACTTTTTACTACTGTCACCGTGGCGGAAAGGCTAGGCCTTTTCGGTATTGCTCAGCGTTTCAGGCTCCGAGTCATCGGTTCACGAAAACGATGGGCTTGAGAAAACAAGCGAAGGGAGTCGCTGCAATGATTAGTGCTTTAGATGTCAGTACCAGTGCCCTGGTGGCTCAACGGACTCGGCTGAATGCCATTTCAGCCAACATCGCCAACATCTCGACGCTCAAGGACGAGAATGGTGAAGCTAAACCTTATCAACCTCGATTCACTGTATTTCAAACCGACGAAGAACTGACGGCTCGAGGCGGTGCACCTGGAGTCAAGGTAGCCTCGGTAGAAGTCAGCGAAGCTGAACCGCTATATCGCTACCAACCTGAGCATCCCTTAGCGATCAAGGATGGCAAATGGAAGGGATACGTCGCCTACCCCAACGTGAATCTCAACGAACAAATGGTTGACGCGCTGGAAGCGACTCGATCCTACGAAGCTAATCTTGGGGTGATGGAGATCTCCAAGAACATGGGACGCCAAACGCTTTCGATCATTGCCTAATTCAGCCTAAAGAGAACCCATCGTGGTGCCTTCGATCGGTCCAGCGCCAGCTACCAAACTGGACTTCAACATCAGCCAACGGTTGATTCGGCAAAACTTGCAAACGCCGGAAGCCGACGGTTCGTCGTTCATGGGAATGTTGTCCGGTGGCATCGACGCAGTCAACCAATCTCAGCTTTCCGCCAATCAACAGGTTCAAGCCATGTTAACTGGCGAAGACGTATCGGAAGCTGAAGTGTTGACAGCGGTTCAAAAGGCTGACATGTCCTTTCGACTTTTAATGCAGATACGCAACAAACTCTTGGCCGCCTACGAAGAACTGAATGCGATTCGGGTCTAACAACAGTTCCACCTGAATACGATTGTTGAGCCAGACATTTTCACAGCCCACTAAAGGTAAATACAAACGATGAACTTTTTGAACGACATTGGAAAGCAGATTCGTGATCTATTTGCATCGATGACTCCCTCGGCCCGCATCATGGCTGGCTTGATGGTCGCAGTCGTCGTGGTCAGTCTTGGATGGATACTATCGGGCGGCGCTAGTGGTCCTAAGACCGAATATCTGCTCGGCGGTCGCACGGCGACGGACCAAGAATTATCTTCGATGGAGCAAGCATTCGGCAATGCGGGCCTAGGTGACTACGAACGCGTCGGACAACGCATCAAGATTCCATCCGCCAAAAAGTCTGAGTACATGAAGGCCCTCGGCAGTTCAAAAGCTCTTCCAGGCGACCCCCAAAGCGCCATGAAAGACTTGCTCGAACGTAACAACCCATTCGAATCTCAGTCTAAGTTCGACAAAGGCTATGAATACGCCAAGCAACAGTTGCTTGAAAACATGATCAAGCGACACGCTGGCATTCAACAAGCAATTGTCAATTACGATGAAAAACGAGCAGGCTTCGGACGCAAAACAGAACAAGTTTGCTCAATCGCCGTTCAAGGACTTAACGGCGCTCCAGTGCCGCAAATGTTGCTCAAGAATTTTGCAAGACTTGCTACTCGGACCTTTGCCGGTCTAACGCTCGACAATGTCTCCGTCACCGACATGAGCACATCGACGGGCTATTTCGGAAGCAGCGGTGACGGATCGGCTGAGGAAAACGCCTACTTCATCGCGATAACGACTTGGGAAAACTACTTTGAGCAAAAGGTTAGTTCGCTACTGACTGACTTCAGCGCGAAGGTTGCGGTTAACGTGACACTTGATCCAACGATGAAGACTCAATCGGAACAACTGCAATATCAGCAGCAACCGGTGGCGATCTCTTCATTAACGCTCTCGAAGAATTCCGAGAACACCAAAGCCGCGCCGGGTGGACAACCAGGTGCTGGACCTAATGGTGTGTCCAATCAAGCTGCTTCGGTAAACTCTGCCGCAGTCGGACAGAACTCGAAAGTCAAAGAGACTCAAGAGAACCAAAAATCAGTTGCGGGGCACGAAGCAACCGTTAAGACACAAGCAGGACTTGTACCCAAATCGGTTTACGTCACGATTGGAATTCCCGAATCGCACTATCGCAAAGTTGCCCTGCAGAAATTTCGCCTGAACAATCCAGGCAAACCCGATTCGGACGCACCAACGCCAACCGACCAGGAGCTTGCAGACATTCGTACAGCCGAGGAGAAAGCGGTTCAATCTGCCGTTGAAGCTCTTCCAGTGGGAGCGCGTGAAGGGGACGATCGTAAGGCGTATGTAAAGGTATACAGCTATATCGATTTGCCTGAACCCGAAGTGCTTGGACCGACAATGGCCGACAATACTCTGGCTTGGGTCGGTGAGTCGTGGAGTACGCTTGCGCTCATCGGCTTGGTCCTTGTCAGCCTAGGAATGATGTTCAGTTGGATGAAGGCTCCAGTAACTGGTACCGGAGTGGACAAACAGTTCGCAGAAGGGTTTGGTCTAGAGATTCCATCGATCCCATTAGATCAAATGGATATCGGCGATGATGGCGAAGGCAGTGTTGACGAAGATGGTCGACGTAGACCACCCGCGCTTGAGGTTTCGGGAATGGAGATGAAGGAAGATCTTTCCACCATCATCAAAGAGAATCCCGACGCCGCCGTCAATCTGATTAAGTCTTGGATCGGCGAAGCCGCTGCGTAGTGTTCTTTAGCCCGTAGGGCGATACATCTCTGCCGGTGGTGTGAACCACCGGTTGTTAGCCCCATTGCTTTCAAGCCAGGGCGATACATCTCTCCGCGATCTCTGCGTCTCTGCGTCTCTGCGTTTCACTCTCTTTGCAGTTCTTAGACGTTGTTCAGCAATATTCGGAAGAGGAAAGAAACTAAACGCAGAGGCGCG
>CAYWNG010000135.1:5717-12104 GCA_964458685.1 uncultured Pirellulaceae bacterium | reverse complement strand
GCCTCGCACCGAAACCGCCTCGCACCGAAACCGAGCCGCACGCCCAAACCGCCGCACCGAATCGCAGCCGCGCAGCGAAACCCCGGCCCTGGGACGGAAATCTAGTTGTGCTTATCGGGCGCGGGGGCTTTTTCTACCATGTCGACGATGTTCTCAATCAAGATCTCGCCGGTCATTTCCCCCAAGCACACGCGCGAGACGTACTCGTATCGCGGAAAGCTCTGAAAGTCGACCTTGGTCAAAATGTATCCAAACGCATCATTGGTGAGTCCAAAAAGGAATTGATGCTTGCCGTTCATCTTTCGCTTCAGATAAAAGCCAATATTCGGCAGAGCCTCGCCAGGGATAGTAGCGATTTGACAATCACCAAGGTTGACTAAGTTCAATGGAACGACAACCTCACGCTCCTGCGCGTTCGTTTTGTAGCCCAGCGGCGAGTTATTAAAGACTTGGCAAAGGATGTCGGAATCGATCGGGAAGGGAACTCGACGAACTTGACACACAACTTGTGGATTGGTTTGAACCTTGACTGTCGTCAAGAGCCTTGAAGCTTCACTAGCCATTAATTGCCCAATGCGCAAACACTCCTCCCAGCTTCGTTCATCGTTCCACACTGCTTTGAGTGGATCGCGAAGCTGATCCAAATTGCGATTATCCGCAGTGACCATACCGCCCTGCGCGCTGTTCATGAAGATGCCCATGCCGCCAAAATCAGATTCCAGCTTTTCGCACAATGGGCCAATAGCATCGGGGCTGACGATGCCGCGATCACTGCCCAACACTTCGGGATGCATTGCATAGTTGACCAACGTGAAGATCGGCTTACCGGCAGAATCGCTGGCTTGAAGGACTCCCATGCGCTGATCGTACAATTCTGGAGCGTAGTAGTTGTAAGCGATTTTACCCTCAGCAATTCCCGAAGCGGTCTTCAGTAAAGCGGGCTTCATCGAATCGAGCGCTCCTTGAATCGCGGCCGCTGTTTGATCGACGACAAACTCAATATGCTTCAAGTCGCCCGTGTGACCACCTTTTCCATCAGGGAATGCGTAACAGTCGGGAGCACTATGAGTGTGTGTTGCGCCGATCAATACATTGTCAGCCGAAATGCCCTTGAGCTTCGCACGCACTCGATCGCACAGAATCGAAGGAAACCCCAACGCATCGACGCAGCATATGGCCACGGTCGTCTTGCCATCGCTGACTGCGATGGCTCGAGCCGTTAACTCACCCTTCGCCTGGGATGCCATCGAAGGTGCTCCCATTCCTCCAGAGATTGGCACAGGCAACTTGGGCTGAATGGACTGCTTCGCTGCTCCCGCGCGAAACTGCGCCGTAGCAATCGTTGTGAAGCTCAGTAGAACGATGATTGCAATAAATTTTTGTCGTAGCTGTTGCATGGTCGACTTGTCGTCATGTTGGAGCGTTAGAATGTGATGTACATTGGGCTAGCATACGGCAGCCTGTATCGCTGAACAAGTAACTTTTCTCGAAACTCACATTGCAACTCCGAATATGGGTGATTCAACCACAGTCGAGCCACGCAAGCCGCCGATTTTTGGAATCACTGGCGGGATAGCTTCGGGGAAGAGCTTCGTTGCCTCGTGTTTGGAGTCGCTCGGCTGCGGCTCAGTGAATGCCGATCAACTGGGGCATGAAGTTCTAAACGTGCCTGACGTCATCGAGAGACTCAAGCAAGCCTTCGGTCCGTCAATCCTTACCACGGAAGGGACTATTGATCGAAAGCGACTAGCCGCAGTTGTCTTCGGTGATAACGAGGAAGCTCTGGCCAATCGTCGCAAGCTTGAGCGTATAGTGCATCCTGAAATTCGAAAATTGGCCGAGCGTAAGATCGAACAGCTAAGGTCCTCGCCTACTCCACCTCGCGCGATTATCGTCGATGCGCCGCTATTGGTCGAAGCTGGTTGGGTCAACTTGTGTGACTACATCCTCTTTATCGACACGCCCGATGAGGTTCGCATGCAGCGAGCCATGGGACGTGGGTGGACTCGCCAGCAATGGGAAGATCGTGAAGCAGCTCAAGCATCGATGGATCAAAAGCGTCGAGCGGCGACTCACTTCATCGATGGCTTAATGGACCAAGAGCACCTTCGCCTTCGACTCCGCCAATTGCTCGAATCACTCTCCAAGACTTGATCTGACTTTCGATCGCTAAGCCACAATCATTTCAGACCACAAGCTCGGGTTGTCAATCGTGGAGACATCAGGCTGGAGAGTCAGGCTTTGGTAGCCTAGCTCGCGATCAAGGATGCAAAAGTAAAAGCCGACCACGGGGAAGTCGATCGGATCAATGCCATGTAGTGCTTCGAAATGCACGGCAGCGATCAAGCGATAGCGTCCGTCGGCGATTCTAGCGCGAATGGCAAGTTGATCGTCGGGAGGTTGCGGCGAGGATTCGCGAGCTCGGTTGATCGGTGCCCATCCCGCGTAGGGCAAGTCGGCTTTAGGGCCGCGTCCCATCGGCAAAAAGCCAAAGCGGCTGCAAAACTTGGTCGCTCGATGCACGTCGCGCGAATGGCGAGTGTCGATCCAAACATGAAGTCCATCGCTATCTTCCAATCGCGAGTCGCGGCACCACGGTAATTGCTTTTTGCCTTGCACATCGGCTTGAAAGAACATTGCATTCTTGCCGATTGCGACGCGAACCTGTGCGAACTTTGGTACCCCCGCAAGCTCGCTGCTCAAACAGGGCACAATCGCTTCGTCTGGTAAAGCTTCAGGGCGATCGCTAAATGAACGATCCAGTCGACAGGCCTTCATTCGAAGACGGATCAACATGGTGGGATCGATGGTTGGAGTTTCTTCGACTTCTGACACTTCTACTTTTTTCCTTGCTGGCGTTTGATTTGAAAGAAGTGCGAGAGAATTCTCCCACACTCTTCGGCCATCAAGCCTGAGGTTACTTGACAACGATGATTGAGGCGTGAGTCATCTAACAATCGAAACAGCGAATCAACAGCTCCAGCCTTAGGATCTGCCGCTCCGTAAACCACTCGAGCCATTCGAGACTGAAGAATCGCTCCTGCGCACATCGGGCAGGGTTCCAGAGTTACGTACAGCGTACACTCCTGAAGTCGCCAACTTGAGATTGACGCAGCCGCTTGAGTAATCGCAATCATTTCGGCGTGCGCCGTTGGATCTTGCAAGCTCTCACGTTGATTCCAACCTGAACCGATAACTTTGTTGTTGTGAGTTACGATGGCCCCCACGGGAACTTCATCGTCTTGCATCGCTTGTTCGGCTAGCATCAACGCTTGACGCATATACTTTTGATCCCAGTCGATAATGCTCGACTGAAAATCTTGATCCCCATAATCGGACTCGTCAAACGCTTCGACATCGTCTGGCTCGTCTTGATCGTCTGGGGCATTATCGTAAGGCGATATCACTTGAGTTCGCTTTCGTAGACTTAGCCTGAGTCGACTGCTAAAACGACTGTTCGCAGTGCCGTTGGAAATAAGCTAGGGTGCCGAGTGTTATAAGCTAGTTGGAATGAGCTACGAAACTACTTCGAATCAGCTTTGATGGGCCGCCATCGAAAGTTCTTGACTTCGACGCGTGAAGCAAAAACGCACAATCCCAAAGGCTGCGATGCGTAGACCTCAATGCGAGTCGAGAACTCGTGGCCCTCGCGTTCAACAGCAAAGGCTTCCTTCTTATCCACGAATCCGCGCACAAACTCGTCGTCCACCAAGATACGAAACTTGTACCACTGGTCATTCTTAAAATCGAAATGGCTAGAAGTGCTGTTCTCCGAAGCGTCCGATCCGTCGACGCTGGAAAGACCCACTAGGCCACCGCCCCATCCACCGCCGATGAACGATGCAAAACCCTTGCCGACTGGAAACGTTAACCCACAAAGAAAATCGTTACCTTGGGTTCGTTGAGCTTCGAACTCAATTTCAAAGTTGGTTGTCGGAAAGTCCTTCTTCTTAGTCGTAATGCCGGTGAGCGGCTTGCCTGGTTCAAGCACCAACAGCTCGCCCTCACGTTTGACTTCACCGTGACCATAAAAGTCGGTAATCGTCCATCCCTCTAGACCTTTTTCGGGCAGCAAAGCGATCCAGCCATCTTTGTCTGCTTTGGCTTCTTTGTCTGAGCTTTTCTGAGCGGGCTTTTCGAGCGTTTTGGTTTCTTGAGCGGGCAAGATCGAGCCGCATGAAACGGCTATCAGAATCGCCATCGCAGCAAACAATGCCGAAAGGCTAGCTTTAGGAGCGGGCAATATCGTTTTTGACACGACTAGTTGTTGAACGGATCGAAAAGTTGGGCTTAGGCGGGCGATTGGGGTGGGAGCGAGTTTCATGGGGTGCTTTCCTCTTCAGAGGTTGGGTTATTACGGACGATCATCCTATACCGAGAACTTAGTCTCGACCATGAACCTGAGTCAAAAAAAACGGCCCTTCATGGGCAATTCATGACCTAGTTTTGAGCAAGGCCGCTCAGTTTTTCTCCAACAACAGTTGTTTTTTATGCATACTACCTCCGAGACCACTTCTACTGTTTCGCGGCTCGTTCCGACCGTAGTCCGAGGTGAATCGATTCTTGCTAAGCTAGCAGGGAAAGCCACTCTTTCATGGGGGCCAGCGTTGAGAATAGCTTCAGTTTGTTTGATCCTCTACTGGGTCGCGATCTTCATTGGAACGCACTTGCCTGGATCGTCAGTTCCGAAATTGGGCAACGACAAGATACTCCATTTTGGCGCATTCGGAGGTCTCGCATTTCTTGTGGCTTGGGCCCTGCCAACGCGTGAAGGTCGAGCCCACATGCAAGCGATTTGGACTTTGGGATTGATCATTGGATACGCATTGATCGATGAATTGACTCAAAGTTTCATCCCTGGACGCAATTGCAGTTTGGGAGACTTTATCGCTGACGCCATCGGCGCGGTGATGGGATTAACTGCCTATTTCATTGTCAAAGCCATTCTCAAGCGAACTCAGTTGGGCCAAAAACTGATCACCGCGCTTTCTCGCTAATTGTTTTGCATCGATGAACTCTTCCCTGCATATCGTAGCCACCGTCGCCAGATCGTAGCCACCGTCGCCAGACGGTGGTTCGAGCAAGATCAGACCGTAGCCACCGTCGCCAGACGGTGGTTTGAGCAAGATCAGATCGTAGCCACCGTCGCCAGACGGTGGTTTGACTTGTTCCCAGGATGAAGGCGTCTCTGCTTATTCTTTATTCTTCCACCTTAATGATTCTTCCACCGCTTGGCAGCGGATGGCTACCTTCCACCGCTTGGCAGCGGGTGGCTACTTTATCGCGAGACTTCGGCTAGAATTTCTGGAGCTTTGGGATCACCAAGGCTATCGCTTAGAGGATCGTAATGTGGAAAGTCGTAAAATAGGTCGGTTTAGCGGCGAACAGTTCGTAGCCAAGCCGGCTGAGTATCTGCCACCGGAACCTTCGGAATCGGAGCCGCAAAAGCCGAGTCGTCGAATAGTTTGGCTCGCTTGGGGCTTGGCATTAGCCACCATTGGGTCTACTTTTTTTGCTGCGGTTGGAGCGTGGTCGCCGCAGTCTCTTCTAACTGAATCGGTTCTGTACCAGTCTATGTTGCCAGTCCGCCAAGCGGTGCTCGCGAATTGGACTCATGGCCTGCAATTCTCTTTGGGTCTGATGTTAATCCTGGTAGCCCACGAGCTAGGCCATTACGTGATGACGCTAAAGTATGGCGTTCCTAGTACTCCGCCTTTGTTCATCCCTTTCCCGCTCTACTCGCCCTTCGGAACGATGGGGGCCGTCATCATGATGCAAAGTGGTAGCGCGGACCGAAAGCAGATCTTCGATATCGGACTAGCGGGGCCATTGGCTGGACTGGTCGTTGCTATTCCGATAATTGCGTTTGGGATCATGCATCCCAACCCAGTCACATTTGCCCCTGAAGGCGCGATGCGAATGGGCCAGCCGCTGATTATTCAATGGATGGCGGCGATCATTACTCCTGAAAATGCACACCAATATCGGATGATCGCCAACAATCAAGCGACACCACTGTTGATGGCTGGTTGGGTCGGACTTTTGGTAACCGGGATCAACATGATGCCTCTAGGACAACTGGATGGCGGTCACGTTACATTTGGCCTGTTGGGAGAACGATCCATCATCGTCGCGCGAGCCGCTTTCTTGGCCGCACTCTCCTTCATGATCTACAACCAAGCCATGGTCTTCGCGCTGATGATGGTTCTTGTCTTGATCATGGGCTTGCGACATCCGCCGTCGAGCGATGATTCCAAATCGCTCGGTCTGGCTCGGCAGATCTTGGGTTGGTGTTCCTTGGTCATCCCTCTACTTTGCGTGCCAGCCAACCCAATCACGATCGTAAGTTAGGGGTAAATGGGAAATTAGGTAGTTTTGTAAATTCAT
>CAYWNG010000135.1:2863-5707 GCA_964458685.1 uncultured Pirellulaceae bacterium | reverse complement strand
GGGGTATGGAGCCACAGCCATAATGCGGGTATTCTAAGCGGCGAGTTTCGTCCGAACTTAGCCCAGTTCTCGCCGAGGGTTGCATGCGCAATCTCTTACTTCTATTTGTTCTACTGCCTCAGATGCTTTCATCGAATCTGACCGGGGCAGCAATGACACTGCTTAACTTCCAAGATGGAGGGACGGTTCCAGCGACCGCGATTGTCCCGCAAGTGACACCCGCGGAGAGTCGCGTTTTGAATCTGCTGAAAACTAATCCGACGGAAGCAGCTATCGCGGCTAAAAAGTACCTGGATTCCGACCCACAATTGCCGTTACATAAGCGGATGCAGTTTCTCTGGATTCGTGGTGCAGGACTTTCGCTCTCAGAGCAACACGCTGAAGCGGTAGAGGCATTACTTGAGGCAGCGGATCTTGCTCGTCAGAAGGAAGCGAAGACGCTCTTGCGAATGACCATGCGCTATCTAGCCGCATCGGCCTACGAGATGGCTGACTATAAGCTCGCGAAATGCTCGGCCGAAGAAGGATTGGCTGTCGCGAAGGAGTTGAATGATTCGTCACGCTTCACGACGGCCTTGCACAACGAACTTGGCAATATCGAATCCGCCTTGGGGAACTTAGATGAAGCCATTCGACAGTATCGACAGGCGGAATCACTTGCTCAGATCGCAAATGAAAAAGGTGCTAGGCTTTTAGCGCTTTCTAACCTTGCTTCTGCATTGGACCGCGCGAAGCAGAGTGATGAAGCGATCCGAATGGCCGAAGAAGTTATCAAGCATGCCGAAGTATCGAAGCATCGCCTTCTAGTCGCGGCGACTCGCGTTAATCTTGCTGGAATGTTGACGCATCAAGGGCGGCTGGACGAGGCGGAGGGGCATCTTGAGTCTGCAAAAATGATCATGCCTGAAAAGGGCGGTGACAAAATTTTGGCTCAGGCTGAAGCCGCTAGCGGTCGACTGGCAATGAAGCGAGGGCGGTTCACCGAAGGCAAACAAATGCTTCAGTCTGCAATGGTACGGTTCGAGTCGCTCAATGATAAGGTCTCGTCAGTAAGTCTCAAGCAAGAGTTATCGAATCTCAGCGACGACGCCAACAATCTTGATGCCAGGATTGCGGAGCTTCAAAATGCGATTCAGCAAACAGAGAACCTAAGTAGTCCAGATTTACTTCAAGCGCTTCGGCATGATTTGGTTGAGTGCTATCGGAAAGCAGGGCGCTGGAAGGAAGTTGCAGAGTTACAACTTCTAATCGCAGATACCGATCACAAGCTGTGGGATAGCGCCTTGCAAGAGCAACTGGCCTTACAGGTTGCCGACCAGAGATTCGCGACCAAAGAGGCTGAGTTGAATAGCTTCAAGAAGGCAGCAGAAGTAGACAGATTACAGCGAGAAAACTTTCAACTCTGGATATACGGACTAGCAATCACCGCAGCAATCCTATTTGTTCTTGTCGTCGGAATCACTTCGCACTTAATCAATAAACGCGGAGCTATGGCTGAGCTAAACCAAGCCAACGACGAGATTCGCGAGCAGAGACGAATTCAACTAGAGATGGAGCGCCAGCTTGGAAGACAACAAAAGGTTGAGAGTCTGGGCTTGATGGCTTCTGGAATCGCACATGACTTTAACAACCTGCTTTCAGGCATCACTGGGCTGGCTGATATTGGTCAAATGTCAGATTCGCCGAAGGCCAAGGACGAGTACTTCCGTCAAATTTCATCAACATCGATGCGAGCATCGGGACTGACTGGTCAACTCCTTCAGTTCCTCGGCAAGCCAGTCGCCGAACAAGGCTCTTGCGATCTGATTGCAGCCACCAAATCCGTGGCTGGCTTGTTGACCTCAATGGCTCGACCAAGACAGCTTTGCATATCGATTGGCGTGGAAACTCTCCGTGCGGCGATTAGCGAATCACAGATCCACCAAATCTTGGTGAATCTCGTGACCAACGCTGCGGAAGCTACTAACCCAGACGGCTCGATTCATGTCTCGCTCGATCAAAAGGGCTTTACTACTCAAGTTCTAGATTCGGTCGGAGTTGAGCCCGCTGGGACAATCGGAGATTTCTGCGTTCTCACCGTTAAAGACAACGGCAAAGGTCTTAGCGCTGATACTCGAGATCGACTTTTCGATCCCTACTTTTCGACAAAAGCACTTGGTCGAGGCCTTGGGCTGAGCTCCGTGCTGGGAATCGTTCGAAGCTGCCGAGGTTTTGTTCGCGTTGAGTCGCAGTTGGGCGAAGGTTGTACCTTTATCGTGCATATTCCTCTGAGCAAAGCTGAGGCCGCGACTACTTCGGCGGAAAAGCTTTCCAAAAATGAAAGCCGCTCAGCAGTTTCCGTTCCAGCGCCGCATTTCCCAATCAACAAGCCGCAAGCTACGGTACTGTTGGTTGACGATGAGCCGCTGCTGGTTCGGTGTGTCTCGGAGTATCTAATTGCAAAGGGGTATCAAGTCATTGCCACTAACAATGCTCAAGATGCATTAGAGATTCTCAAAAAGAAATTAAGTGTCATTGCTTGTATCGTTACCGACTACTCGATGCCAACTCATTCTGGTTATTGGCTTGCGGCAAACGCTCGTAAGCTCAACGCGGAACTCCCAGTTATCCTTTGTACTGGATTCTCCGATGAGAACCTACCAGACGAGGACACGATTTCCGCTCGGCTTGCTAAACCGTTTCAGCCCAAGCAATTGCAGCAGTTGATAGAAGAATTGCTCGCCAATGTCGACGACGACGCCTTGGTCGTAACCAACGATTCCAAGGCGCTTTAGTCCAGACTTTTCTGATCCAGACTTTTCTGATCCAGACTTTTCTGATCCAGACTTTTCCGATTCAGACTTT
>CAYWNG010000135.1:0-2763 GCA_964458685.1 uncultured Pirellulaceae bacterium | reverse complement strand
TCCAGACTTTTCTGATCCAGACTTTTCTGATCCAGACTTTTCCGATTCAGACTTTTCTGATTCAGTAGCGAGTGTCAATACGGTCAATTACCGAAAACTACTCGCTACCCGGCGTAACTTCTTCATAGGTTCGAATTTGCGGTAGTCCCGTATTCTTGAGAGCGATACCGTACAGTCGCTGTCCACATTCGGTCGGATAGTTGCCTGTGATGCAAGCTTGACACAATTGGTCTTGCTCTAGCTGGATGGATCGGGAGATTGCATTAACGGGCAAGTATCTCAACGAATCGCAGCCAAGTTCGGCTGCCATTTTGCGTTGAGCCTCCTCGGTTAGTTCGCCGCCTTCCAAGAACTTGGGCGCGAAAAGCTCGTCGACTGTGGACATATCGATGCCGTAGAAGCACGGCGCGATAATTGGTGGGCAAGCGACGCGAACGTGAATCTCTTTCGCTCCGCCCTGCTCGCGAATTCGATCCAGCAGAACCTTCATCGTTGTCGCACGAACGATCGAATCCTCCACTAGGAAGACTCGTTTGCCTTCTAGAACTTCTCGAAGCGGTGTGTACTTGATCGATGCCTTAGCCACGCGTGCGCGTCCGCCTTCGATAAAGGTCCGACCGCTGTAACGATTGCGGATTAATCCTTCGCGGCTCGGAATACCCAATTCAAAAGCCATCGCATCCGCGGCAGCCTTGCTGGTGTCTGGAACTGGCACGACGATCGTATCTTTGTCCAGTGGAACGCGGTTTTCGGCCAATTCAATTCGCGCAAGCTCTTCACCAAGTCTGGTTCGAGACAGGTAAACGCTACGTTCATCCAGTGTGCTGGCAACATTGGCAAAGTAGATCCATTCGAAGAAGCAGTGAGCCGTTTTGGTGCCTCCCGCAAACTGCTTTACCTTAACTCCATCGGGACGAACGACGATCAAATGGCCGGGCAGCAACGATCGAATGCTCTCTGGCTGAAATCCCAAGTTGAGTAGTGCGACGCTTTCGCTGGCTGCTGCAAATAGAGGTCCTTCCAATGCGTAACACATGGGCTTGATACCCAATGGATCACGAGCAATCAGAAGTTCGCCGCGGGCATTCAGAAGAGCCAGACTGTACGCACCATCGAAAAGCTTGGCTACTTCGGTGAAGACTTCGGCGATATCGCGACCAGGAGCTCCAGAGGAGAGCTCGCGACCAATCTCATGCATGATGATTTCGGTATCGGTATCGCGAGCCAGATGGTGTTCGCCTTCGCGAAGCAACCTGGAACGAAGTTGCGCGTAGTTAGCCAGTTGACCATTGAAGCAGAAGCTGAACCACTTGTGCTTGTGAATGTGCTGTCGTTCAAAAGGCTGAGCGTAATTGCGATCGTCTTTGCCACAAGTTGCATATCGCACGTGGCCAATCGCTGCTGAGCCAGCATACTCGGCCATAAGCGCTTCGCTCTTGCCGCGATGTGATAGTCGGAACACTTCTGCGACTGTTCCAATGTCCTTCATCGTGTCCAAAAGATTGGGACGGTCCAGTCGATACGACGTCATGCCGGCTGCCAACTGTCCGCGATTTTGAATGTCTTGCAACATTCGCGGAAGCAATCGCGAGGTTTCGCCCGGCCCCTGCTCGGGGCAAAGCGGACTCGGTTCGGCGCTGGGCAGGTGATAAATGGCGGCGACGCCACATTCGTGATAAAGTTCGCTCATTAAAACTGTTCCTGCCTCCTGCGCGGCGATTGGCTCTACCCAACTGCCTCACGCACGGAAATGCGACGTGAGATTGGTTCGCTTGCAACCATCAGTGGTGGCAAACGATTGATGTCGAAAATGGACATCACAGCGATTCACTCAGTTACTAAGTTTAACTGGCCCAGACACTCTAGCAATCCACTTGCCAACGTCAACGGCTTAGAATGACCTGTTACTTTTCCGCTCATGCAGGATTGCGCAAACTTTGCTCACAAGAGCGGGTGAAAACACAATCATCTCTGAGGATTAAGTCGATTGGCTGGTTGGTTTGGATCTACTGACACGCCAAGAAGTTTTCCAGATTCGAATCGCTAATCAATTTCCGATCCCCCCTTGACGTTAAGCCGTAGCCACTTCTGATTTAGGCTGATCCCAACCCGCTGCGTCAGCGAGGGACATTTCCCAACTCGCTGCGTCAGCTAAGAATTTGCACTTTTAGGCACGAAGTGCCGACACACCCTATGCCGGGGCTGACAAGCCCCGGTTTTGAGGTCACCCAGTATTGAGCCCCGGAGGCCGCGACACAAGAGTATTCTGTGTGCCAGAGCTTCCCCCGTAAGTACGCGCACCATACCGCTACTCCACAAATCATCCGACTATGACTGAAACTGAAAATCAACGATCACTCCTACTCACAGCCGAGACGTTAGTAGTCAAAGTTGGATCTCGCGTGCTTTCGAACGCGAACGGCCAGTTAGACGACAGTCGCATTGCCTCGCTTTCCAGCCAGTTGGTCGAACTCACCAAGCTGGGTAAGCATGTAATCTTGGTTAGTAGTGGTGCCGTTGCTTCGGGAGTCGGTAAGCTTGGGCTCGCAAAGCGTCCGGCCGATTTAGCTCAGCTTCAAGCCGTAGCCGCTGTTGGCCAAGCTCATCTGATCCAATCCTACGAACGACATCTATCGCAACTGGGCAAGCACGCGGCGCAGATTCTTCTCATCGCTGATGATCTGGACAATCGGACTCGTTATCTGAATGTTCGCAACACACTATTGGCCTGCATGCAGATGGATCTAATACCGATCATCAACG
>CAYWNG010000134.1:0-12125 GCA_964458685.1 uncultured Pirellulaceae bacterium | reverse complement strand
CAACGTTAGTCGGCAATCAATGGCAACTGACCGCTTCGCGACTCCGACAAGCCTTGCTTGAAGTGTTGTCGACAGACCGAGGTGTAGCGATCGTTGCCGCCGATCTGAACTTGGTTGCCTTCTTTGATCGCCGACCCATCTTCGCCGATACGCAAGACCATCGTCGCTTTGCGTCCACAGTGACAGATCGTTTTTACTTCGACCATCGTGTCGGCCCAGGCCAGCAATTGTTGGCTACCCTCAAAAAGATTGCCTTGAAAATCGGTTCGCAATCCATAGGCCAAAACAGGGATGTTCAACGTGTCACACACATCGCTCAACTGTTTGGCTTGGAGCTGCGTGAGGAACTGAGCTTCATCGACAAGCACACAATGCAGCGGACGTTTCTCCAACTCATGCTCGACGATGTGAAATAGATTTTCATTCAGGTGAAAGGTACGCGCTTCGGCGCTGATGCCGATCCGCGACGCGACGGTACCAGAGCCAAATCGAGTGTCGATCTCAGGTTGCAAAATCAGCGTATTCATTCCGCGTTCGCGGTAATTATAGCTGGATTGCAGCAGGATTGTCGACTTTCCCGCATTCATCGCGGAGTAATAAAAGTAGAGCTTAGCCATCGATGGAAAAGTTGCGAAGTGTGAACAAAAGCGTTTGAGTTACGGCTTGGACATTGACCAGGACCAACGTAACAAGTTCCGCGTATCTGCATAGCGAGCTCGCGAATTTCCCGAACCTAAAATCACGCAAATTCGGCTTTGCCCATCACGCTCGGCCATACTGACCAAGCACGCGCCTGCCGCGTTTGTAGTGCCCGTCTTAACGCCCAAATAGCCTTCGGTCCCCAGCAGTTCATTCGTGTTATCCCACTTCACATTGCGAGTGTACCCTTGCACGCTCCGCACCGTGTATCCGCGAACTCGCGTCGATACCACTTCGCGAAACAGGGAATTTTTCATAGCTTCATAGGCAAGGATGCACAAATCGCTCGCACTCATCTTATGCTCCTTGTCAGTCAGACCATGCGGATTGACGAACTTCGAGTGCTTCATGCCGATACGTTTCGCCGTCGCGTTCATTTCAGCAATAAATGCGTCGTAAGCTTCCTTAGCTGTGAACTCTTTAGCACTGGAATCACTGGCATCTTTCGCGCTAGTGTCTTTCTTCACGAGCTTAGCTCCGAAGTGCTCGGCAAAGGCTACCGAAGCGTCATTGCCCGAGGGCAACAGCAAGCCGTACAGCAATTCCTTGACCGGCAATTGTTCCCCCGCGCGAATCGCCGCTGTTGATCCAGATGTTTGATCTGCGTTCGTCGAAAAGGTCACGATCTCGTCCAAGTACTCGGGGTGCTCTTGTACCATCTGCAGTACAACGAGCGCTGTCATGATCTTTGTCGTACTGGCCGGATCGCGCAGTTCGTTCTCTTCGGCTCCAGCCAAGAGCTTCCCACTGCTACCATCGGCGATGGCCCAACTGGTACAACTAACCCACGGTGGACCCACGAGCGGATCGAGCGGAGCCTTGGTCTGTTTACTCGCGTTGACAATCTTGGGGTCGGGAACTTCTTGAGGTTCAACAAGTGGCCCAAGCTTGCTCCACACCGCAGCATCGACGATTCCAGTCTCTGGTAGTTGGCTTTGCTTTTGAAAGGCCTTCACAGCCGCTTCGGTAGCTGGGCCAAAGTCACCATCGGACGAAAGCTTCGGCGACGGATCAAGCCGTGCATTAAGCGTCCTCTGCAAAGCTTCCACCAATTCGCCCAGCGAGCCGACTTGTAGCTGATTCGAAGCCTCTGATGGAGTCGCTGGTTTCGCTTCTGCATTTGGATTGAAGTGATCATAGACCGCCTTGCCAATCTTCGCGCAGAGCATTTGAGCTGCGTTGTCGTCTGTCCAAGTCTGGTCTTTGTTGTCGTTCGTAAGGACGCAAATTGCGATCGCGCCACTTGGCGAGTAGATCAAGCCCGCATCGGTGCGAGTAGCTGAAACCGCTCCGGTCTTATGAGCCATCTTGGTTCCCGGCGGCAGGAGCTTCTTGAGCTTGGTATTGTCGTCGCACGCCAAGAGATGCTTCTTCATCGCTTCGCAAGCAGTCGGCGATACTAGCTCGCCTTTTTCCAATCGCTCTAACAACGAAATCATCTCGCGGGCAGTCGTACTTCCCAAGCCGAACTTCTCGCTGCGATCCGGGAAGATCGATGTCTCGCGCTTGTAGACCTTGGCATGCAACTTCGTGTTGGGGCATCCCAAAGCTTCCATCGCTTCAGCCGTAGAGGGCAAGCCGATCTGATCGACTACCAAGTTGGTCGCGGTGTTATCCGAAAACACGATCATCAACTGAATCGCATCGCGAAGGCTGAGCGTAACGTTGGAAAAGTGGCTTGTAAGAATCCCCGATCCAGGGACTTTGTCTTCAGCTTTCACATCAATGCGTTTGTCGAAATCGACTTTGCCTAACGCCTGCTGACGATAAGCTTCGATCATCACGGGGAATTTGATCAGGCTAGCAGTGGGCATCGCTCGATCAGCTTCCAAGTAGAACTCCGCGCCGGTCTTCAGATGTTTGACAGCGATACTAACTTGCCCTTCGTGAGCCTGAACCAACGGAGTCAGCTTGTCGCCAAGTTCATTAGACTGACAAGCACCGACGATCACCGTTGGCAGCGCCGTGACCACAGCAATAATGGCGAAGATTGTTCTTTGAAGCGTCATGATGAAATCCAAGTAGATGGTGCGAGCCTGGGAATAACCTTTCGAGTTACTTCGAATCAACTTGATCTAACATCTTGATCCATGGTCCTACAAAATGGCCACTGTCGTGATAGGTTCGGCCGCTGACCATGTTGCGATCGATCACGCAGGGCTCGTTGACGTAGATGCCTCCGCACACTTCGAGATCGAACTTGCATTTGGCGACGGTAGCCATTCTAAGTCCCTTTACGATGCCAGCTCGCGCGGGAATTTCGACACCGTGGCAGACGCTGGCCATCGGTTTTCCTTGCTCCCAAAACCATCGAGTGATTCGCAGTAGATCTTCGTCTTCGCGAATGTACTCTGGAGCCCGACCGCCGCTGAAGAAGATGCCCACGTACTCCTCGGGCTTGATATCCTTAAAAGCTACCTCTGCTTCGATTGAATAGCCTTCCCATTCTTTGGTAATGGTCCAGCCCGGCTTCACTTCATGAAGCACCATTTGGTAGCGACGCTTTTCTGGCGCGGCGACAACGGGTCGGTATCCGCCTTCAATCAATCGATAGTACGGGTAAAGCGTATCGACAGTCTCTGTCGCATCGCCAACGATGATCAATACTTTTCGTTCAGCCATAAAATCCTCGATGTGTACTAGTCAATCTATCTTGTTTTTGCATTCTATTTCTTGCGAACTTCATGCAGTTGTTTGGTGAGCTCGTCACCACCGCGACTGCTCTCCAACGTCTCGTCGGTACTCTCTGGGTCCACCGCTCGACAACACTCGGTCAATCGATCGATTAGATCGTCGAAGCGATCTTCCCAATCTTCAGGAGTGCTTTCAACCGGCGGGATACTTGCCATTTCATCCAGCAGAAGAATCAAACGCAAGAGGTGCCGAAAGATGATCCCTTCATGTTTCTGGAGTCCTTTCGCGGTGATGTACTTGTTGAAGTTACCACCAAATTCAAGCACTTCACCAGCTACGTAGACAGGCGTTACCGTAAAGTCATGGACCTTTGGAAAATCGTATTGGAAAAGTCGATTCAGTTTTTCACCCAGCGTGATGACCCACACTTTCTCTTCTTCAAAGATTCCCGAACCTCGCGGCCGTTGCTCCTCATCTGGATCGTGCGACTTGCCAATCAACTCTTCTTGCGTAGCCAGACCAAGTTCTAAAAGTTTTTCATCCAATCGCTGCGTCGCCAAAGGACCCGCGGGCATGACTCCTAGCTTGGGCACTCGCACGTATCGCGCGACGGTTCCAGGCAGCTCCAATGTACTTTCCAACGCGAGCAATCGTTCGTTGTCGTCCGCGATCGCCAAGTGTCCCGCAAGAAACTCGCCGTACAGCGGATTGATACTCCGCATCCGCACCAGCAGTTCGAGCCTCTCCTCGGGATAAGCGAACTCGGGTCGGTAGTTCTTTAGCTCGTAGCCGCGATGTTCTGTTTCCGCCGCGATTGATTCAGGAACAACAGCTTCTGGCTTGGGTTTTTCGAGCAAGCTTCCCAGGCCCGCAGCTTCGAATAATCCTCCGGTCGCTTGAGCAACCATCTTTGCCGTTGTCGATTGTTTAGCTGGTGGAGGAGTGGCTGGTGCAGAGCTTTTGGGTAGCGGCTTGGGTTCGAGCTTAACGTAACCGGCAGTCCAAAGTGTGATCAGCATTTGATTTAGGTGCTCTTGAGCCTTTTCGACATGCGCCGAATCCAATAGCCGTCGACCGACCATGTCTCGCAAAGGTTGAACTGCGGGATTCTTTAGCAAAAGATAGGCCAACAGTCGCCAAGGCAAATTACCTTTGCTGACCAAGTTCGCCGACGAACCTTCGCGCAACTTGTCGAACTGTGCCTGAGTCCAATAGGTCTCGCCTTCGCGCCGCTTAGGCATCTTTTTCTTAAGAGCCTTCTTCGCGGCCATCAAACCTGGATCTTTGGTATCCTCGGGAATCTGGTCATACTTTTGCCGCCATCGCAGCAGCTTGACGTCATCCTCGTGGGCCAGCGCGTAAACATAGCCTTCGTTATCGAACTGCGGCCGACCCGCGCGACCGAAGATCTGTTGAGCCGTTGATGTCTCGACAGGGCGACGCTTGTCTTTGGGACCTTTCAAAATTGTCGGAAGCACTACGCTGCGAGCTGGCAAGTTAATGCCTGCAGAAAGTGTTTCCGTACACACGGTGACACTCAGCAGCTTTCTTTGAAACAGATCCTCGACGATTCGGCGATATCGCGGCAAGATACCCGCATGGTGGACACCCACGCCACGAAGCAGCAACTGCTTGAGTTTTGGACCAGCGCCTTCGTTCCACTCGTACTTTTCGAGCTCGACAGTGATCGCAGCTTGTTTGCTCTTATCGAGCACGCGTTTGCCTTTGAGCAGTTCGCCGACTTGCCAACACTCATCGCGATTGAAACAGAAGATCAGTGCGGGAGTCCGACGTTCTAGCTCACTGCCTTCAGCCATCTTCTCGATCCACTCGTCCAGCGTGTAGTCGTCGACCCAGTGGAAGCTAAGCGGGACTTTGCGTTCTTTGCCTTC
This sequence comes from uncultured Pirellulaceae bacterium, assembly GCA_964458685.1. Lineage (GTDB taxonomy): Bacteria > Planctomycetota > Planctomycetia > Pirellulales > Pirellulaceae > Aureliella. Next base: position 6,900 of record CAYWNG010000134.1, on the reverse strand, counting down.
GACCAATTGCAAGCGACGATTGCAACTGCGTTCAAGCCAGCGCGTGAACTCGTAGCTATTGCCCACGGTAGCACTAAGCAGCAACGTTCGCGTGTGCTCGGGCAGCATACCAAGAGTCAGCTCCCAAACGATGCCGCGTTCGGGATCATTAAAGCTGTGAAATTCATCCATCACGACGGCTTCGACGTTGCTGAAATCAAAGACTTCGGGTTGAAGCAGTCGATTGAGCAAAATCTCCGCGACGACTACAAGCACAGGAGCGTTGGGATTCACCCGACGATTTCCAGTGACTAGTCCGACATCGTTTTCGCTAAAGCCCCAACGCACGGCCGATTGTCTAAGCTCTTGCAGCTTCTGATCGGTCAGCGCGATCAGCGGCGTCGTGTAGTAGGCGCGAGTTCCGGAACGAAGAGCTTCGTAGATCGCTGCCTCGGCAATCAGCGTCTTGCCTGTTCCCGTGGGTGCGCAGACCAGCACTCCTTGCTGCGAGGTGAAGTAGGCCAGCAGCGCCTCTTCTTGAACTGGGTAGGGTGTGAATGGCAGCAGGTCAAAGTACTCGGCTGCAATCTGGTCTCTGGTTGGTTTGTCAGTTGAATTCATCCAGCCATTGTAACAAGAATGCTATGGCTGTCGTCTGCCAATCGGTAGCACCGAGGAATGCTACGTGTTGATGAACCGTTGGAGCCCTAGTAGCTTTATCACGAACGGGCGGGACGCCCGGGTACCAGTGCTTTTTGCGGTCTTGCGAGCATAAACTTCGGTAACAATCGGCACAGAACTAGCTTCTATTATGTTGCAACTAGCCGCTTGTGGTATTACAACAGAACGTCCGAGTTTTGCTCGACCATTCGCCCAACTGTCACCCTTCCAGCGATTCCACTCTAGAACGAAGCCTTCAATCATGAACAACTCATCCAGACGCCAGTTTCTCAAGCAAACCACCGCTGTGGGTGCAACAGCGGCGGTCGTACCGTACTTTGCTTGGACACAATCAGCCTTCGCAAACAATTCGGCCAACGATCGACCCAAGATCGGATGCATCGGCGTTGGGAGCATGGGAACAGGAGACGCGCATGACCACAACAACTTCGGCGATATCATTGCCGTCTGCGATGTAGACTCCAACCACGCCGATCGCGCTAAGAACGACGAGAGAATTGGCAAAGGCAAAGCCGATGCTTACGGCGACTATCGAAAGATCCTCGAGCGAAACGATATCGATGTCGTCAGTATCGTGACTCCTGACCACTGGCACATCAAGATCGCTATCGAAGCGCTGGCAGCCGGCAAGCACGTCTTCTGCCAAAAGCCGCTCACGCTGACTCTAGAAGAGAATCAACTTATCCGTAACGCTTGCAAGAAGTATAAGGATCGAGTCTTCTTGGTTGGAACACAACAGCGCAGCGATCGCGATCGATTCCTCCGCGCCGTCAACATGGTCCAAAAGGGATTGCTCGGCGATATCAAGAATATCACTGTAGGCATTAATGGTGGCGATGTGGGTGGCCCGTTTGCCAAGAGCACTCCTCCGAAGAATCTGGATTGGAACATGTGGCTTGGCCAAGCTCCAATGGTGGACTACATCGACAAGCGATGCCATTACCAATTCCGTTGGTGGTACGAGTACTCCGGTGGTAAGTTCACCGACTGGGGTGCTCACCACGTTGACATCGCCACTTGGGCCATCGGCCAAGATAAGGAAGGCATGGGACCAATCGAGATCGACGGAACCGATGCCAAGCATCCTGTTCCTTACAAAGATGGATATGCCACCGTCGACGATTCTTACAACACGGCGCATGACTATGCTGTGCATTGCAAGTATGCCAATGGTATTGTCATGACAATCACCAGTCGCGGTGATAACGGTATTCTCTTCGAAGGCACCAAGGGCAAGCTCTTCGTTAACCGAGGCAAGATCACCGGTACGCCGATCGAAGAGAAGTGGGATGATGGTCAGTTCACCACGGAAGACTTGGTGAAGCTCTATCGTGATAAGCCATTCGAAGGTCACAAGCAGAACTTCTATCGTTGCATCCGCGAAGGCGGTCTAACGGTCTCTGATGTGTTCAGTCACGTTCAAGCGATGGGAACTTGCCATTTGGCAGCTATCGCCGCTCGACTGAATCGCGTCGTCAAATGGGATCCGAAGGCGGAAAAGTTCATTGGCGATGACGTAGCCCAATCGTTCTTCGCGCGCCAGCGTCGAGATGGCTTTGACATTATGAAGGTTTAAGGTCGTTTGCAACTTTTACAAATCTAGCCGTTTTTTACTAGCGGTGCTGGCACTCTTGCCAGCACCGTTTTCTTTTCCCAAAGCCTGTTTTTCCTGCGTTTGAGCAGCATCTTAAGGCGTCCCAGAGGCTTCCTATAAGGATTTTGGGAGCTTTGGCATCGCTCTTGCTGTACTGGTAATGGACGACAGCAGTCAAGCTCCGAGTGCCGCTGGGTTCTTCCCCGGTAAATTCACTCAAGGCGACAGAGACGGGCGGCATGAAGCCAGCGGCATTCGGAATATGACTGCCTAAAATCCCAAACGAACATAAGAACCATGAGAACAAGGACGGCAATTATGGTATCCAAGCGACGCAGCCCCACTCGAAGCCGAAATGGACATAATCGAACTGGGCGAGCCTCTCCATTCCTTTCAGCACTTATCCTCGAAGGCATCGCGTTATTGGCAATCATCGCCATCGCGAGACCCGATCTCATTCAAACACTGGTCGTACGTTTGAACCCTCAAGCAACTCAACTTCAAATCAGATTTGATTCGCCTTACACAAGTAACTTGGCAATCGATCGTCCTGGTGTCTTTGTGACTCAAGGTGCGCCTGGGTGGTAGTGCTTGGTCGGTAGTGCTAGCGCGGTAGTGCTGTGGCGGTAGTGCTGGCGTGTAACCGACACAGTCACGAAAACACAAGAGAACCGGACGCTAACGCGATTCCGGTTAGTTTCCAAACAAGGCTCGCAAATCCAGTGGCGAACTACACGCGGTTAGAGGATAAAGCTGCTGACCAACCTGGGCGAGGCTACGATCGCAATAGATTCCTGAGCTTGGTTGACGGAATACATGGATACAACTTTCCTGCACATCGACAACCCAGTACTCGACGATACCTGCTTCAGCGTAAAGAGCCGACTTGTGCGTTAGGTCATACTGCAAACTACTCTCAGAAACCTCAATTGCCAACTTCACATCGACGGCAGTTGGATGACGATCCTGATAGCGGTCGGCGCGAACCCACATGAGATCAGGTTCTGGTCTACTGTCGAGTCTCGAAAGTTCCAAACCTGTTTGAGACGTGACGCGAATCGCTCTTGCATCGGTGGAGCGAATTGACCAGTTAATGAGGAATGCGATCAGGTCATCGTGCACTGGCCCTGCTGGATTCATGGCGCAAATCTCGCCTCGTATCAACTCGACTTTCTTAATCAAATGATCAAAAGCTCCCAACCTGACCATGCGGTTGTAGTCATCGGTCGTTAAGTGAAGATTGGTGTCCATGGAACTCTCGATAATCGAGTAAGATTCCTTCTGCAATTGAACTAGACTGCGCACAAACGATTGAGAGATTCACACTACTGTCGATTGTACTTCTGAATGAAACGAAAGCAAACTCGGGCCCCTGCTCGTCGCAGGAATCCAATGTCAACATTTAGGACGAATTTGTTTCGCCTAGATCAGCTCACGAATCGGCTCGGCGCCATCGACTAAGTAATGTGGTCGACCGGTTGGATCAGTCACGGTAGTTGTGACTGCGTTAATACCCAGGTTGTGATAAAGGGTTGCAAAGACCTCTTGGAAATGCACCGGTCGCTCAATCGCCTCGCCGCCTTGTCGGTCAGTTTTGCCGATGACCTGTCCCGTTCGCATACCGCCTCCGGCAAGCACCGCGCAAGACACGTTTGGCCAATGATCTCGACCTCCGTCTTTGTTGATCTTGGGCGTTCGACCGAACTCACCCCAAGCGATCACAGTCGTGTCTTCTAACATGCCGCGATTGCTTAGATCTTCGATGAGGGCGCTAAGCGCTTGATCGAAGTCTGGAAAGTTCTCGCGAGCGATTCGGAAATTGCTTCCATGCCAATCCCAGAAGGAATAGCTGAGCGTCACGACGCGAACACCAGCCTCGACCAATCTTCGAGCCAACAAGAATTGCTCGTTCAGCCGCGGAGCTGCGTCGCCTTGAACTTTGTCAGTCCCCTTTCCGTAACGCTCGCGCAGTTTGGGATCTTCTTCGGAGAGATCTAAAGCCTTGAGCATTCGACCGGATGTCAGGATGCTGAACGCTCGCTCTTGAAAGGCATCTAAGCCTGACTGGCTGTTGCGCTCGTCGACTGAACGTCGAGCTAGGTCTAAGCTGCTTAACAAGCCTCGGCGATCGGCCAGTCGGTCGGTGGTGATACCGTTGAGCACCATATCGTCTTTGACATCGCCCATCGGACTGAAAGGCGTATGACCAACGCCAAGAAAACTTGGCTGGCCAAAGTTGTAAGGTCGATGCTGCATGCGCGGCGAAAGATTGACATAGGCCGCCATCGTTGGATCTTGAGTGCCCTGCAATTTGGAGATCGCCGAGCCGATCTCGGGCCAGCCTCCTGGCGGATTGCGTTCATTCAGTCGTCCCGTCATGCATTGGAAAGACTCGTGACGATCTTTAGCGCCGACGATGGTGCGGACGATCGCCAACTTATCTGTCATGCTAGCCAACCGCGGCAGGTGCTCGCAGATTTGAATACCGGCGACATTGGTTGCGATCGGACTGAACTCGCCGCGAATCTCCGAAGGCGCATCAAGCTTGAGATCAAACATGTCTTGATGCGGTGGACCACCCGGCAAGTAGACCATGATGATCGACTTGTTGGATTGCCCTGTTCCGCCAGCGGCTTCGGTGCGAAGTAGCTGAGCTAACGAGAGGCTACCAAGACCTCCAAGCGTCAAGAAATTTCTTCGGCTCAAGCCGTCACAAAAACGACGGGACTGCTTTCCTTGAATCGTCAACATCGATCTAGGCTCTGAGTAGGTGGGATTGTTGTAGGCGGGTAACGGTCATTATAGCTCAAAAAAAGATCGTCGCCTTTCGCCATAGTCGCCTTTCGCTCCGCGAAAGTAGCGAGATTTCGGGGCATCTATCAAGACCTGAACCGAATACAAGCCGCTACCTAATCAGTCCAATGCATACAGACAAAAAACAGCGCTACTTTCGCGGAGCGAAAGGCGACTATCCGTCATATTGCCGATACAGATATTCATTCGGCAACAGACCAGCCTTTGTGCCATTATCCCGTATGTATTCTCTCAGGTATAGGTATTGATCAGGACTGCGCACCAAGTGATCGAATGGCTCTTGCTGCCAGAATTTTCCTTTCGAACCCGTAGCAAGGTTGATTTGGCGAGCTGACCAATGCAACCAGGAATCACATTGAGAGACCATTGCATCTTCTGACGCAAAGGATGCCATTAGGTGGACGTGATTCGGCATTACAACAAAGTCTCCCATGCGATATCGAATACCATCGAAGTGCATTAGCGTATCGGCCACAATCTTTGCAAGTTCCGGCTTACGAAGGACACACTCACCGTGACATCTATCGAGGAAGTCTTCGCGGCAACGGTTGAACTCCTTCTTAAATTGTTGCTGACGTTCTGGGCCAATTGTAGGCAAAACTTCTGACCAGTGCTGATCCAACGAAAAACCAAGATGTCTTATCCACTCTTGCTTCTCACGTTCCCATCGTTCAAGAACTTCTCTTGGAATTGAATCGTGCGTACGAAATGTGATGAAAACAATTGCGCCTGCCTGCGACCAATGCGGGCGAAAATGTTCACTGATGGAGAAGTTCGCTTTGGGATCAAACAGCGAACCTAATCGATCCATGTTAAACCTCCATAGTCGCCTTTCGCTCCGCGAAAGTAGCGAAAGTAGCGAGATTTCGGGGCATCTATCAAGACCTGAACCGAATACAAGGCTACTACCTAATCAGTCCAAGTACCTAATCAGTCCAATGCATGCAGACAAAAAAACAGCGCTACTTTCGCGGAGCGAAAGGCGACATTACTTGCGCTCCTTGGTCAGATCAACTCCGATTGGTTCACCGTCAGGTTGGATGTAGTACATCCTTTCGAGGGTTTCAATCTTCTTGAAAGGCTCAAGCATTTCAGCGGTGAGAACTTGATCCGTTTGGAATCCGGACATCTTTGACTCCGTTATCCATTGAAAGAGTTCTGCGTCTGGAATCGATGTGCCAGCTAAAGTCAGACCAGGAATTCGACCTGGCTGTGGGTCTATCTTGAATCCTTCCGGAAACTTGCAGTTCACCAGTATTATGCCGCCAGTGTATCGCGTGATTGCCCGTCCAGCCGCTTCATCAAAAGTACATCCTATGATTCTCAATGGCCCAGCAGCTTCGCTACTGCTATGCAATCCATCCACAGCGTCCGCCGTAAGCGTATCGACGGTCAATTCTTTGAGCCTTGTCAAGTGCTTGATTTGTCTTGCCTGCTGGACGGTTAATTCATCTCCGCTGAGCCTCAGCCTACAGTTTTTGGGTAAGACCGAAAGATCGACACCGTCTTCTATCTTTTGCGTGGATGCTTCGAGCATAATGTACTTGATGCCGCTCAACTTGCTCAGCTCTTTAAAACCAGGCATGTCTGCATCGGTGATCTTATCGAGTGTGAGCTCGATGTTCTCCAGTCGTTTTAGGTTCGATAGATTGTCGATCATCTCGACACTCAATGGCGGATCATTGCCGAATCGCACTAGTTCGACTTGGCGAAGCCTTGGAAGATGCATTCGTCGAATATCGACCTGTTGAACGGACTCTATCGACCCGCTCACTCCATAGACATCGCTCATCGCATCTTCACCGCACAGACGTACAAGCCAATAGGGTAGG
>CAYWNG010000133.1:0-12179 GCA_964458685.1 uncultured Pirellulaceae bacterium | reverse complement strand
TGAAAGGCAATTTTTTGCCTTTAGTCCAGGTGTTACCACGCTTCTTGGGAGTCTGAAAAACCGGCTGGACTTGAATGTCGTCGGAGCGATCGATGTAGAAGTTCCACGCGATTCTTCCGACTTCGTTGGTTGGAAGCGATAGGGAATCAAAGGACTCCGCAGATTCACTTTTCACTTGCGTTAGACGCGCGGAAACATCTGCCAAAACTCGCCGATACTTATCTGACGGATCTGGCCTAAACGACTCCAGTTTGGGGCGACTCTTGTCGTAATTGCGTTGATTGACTCGTTCGCAAATTGAATTCTTGCCGGTCAATTGATCGCGAAACCAGTGAACGAATAGGAATCCGTGGGGACAAGGCTTCGTACCTTCGGACTGCTCACAGGTGCAACCAACGGGAGCGATGGTTGAGTTCGTATCGATAAACAAACGGTAGCCTCGATTGCCGTAGCGACATTCGCCCGTGATCAGGTCACGATACAGGCCTGTCATTTCAAATCGATATCCCGTCTCCAAGTTTCGATACTGACGAAAACTTGTCGGGAACATCTCGACAATGTCGGTCAACGCTTGCCGAAGCATCTCGACTTCGCTGAGCTCAGGCCCTAGGTCTAAGTCGACTTCGTCCGCACGCATTTTCTTGTTCGGAACTTTTCCTCGGGCAATCTGTTGTAAAAGCTTCGCAAGATTACTGTTAGAATGACCCACGGTCGCATCCATTACTAAAGGGAACTTGGAGAGGTGAACTCCTTCCTAAGAGCCAACAGTATAGCCTGGACCCGCGAAACCTCGAACCTCAACTGAACCGTCCGAACGGCCAACAAACTAAGATTTATGCATTCCGGAGCTCAAAAAATGCCGAAACTTGCTGAACAAGTCCTCTTGATTTCCGGTGCCAGTTCAGGACTGGGAGCCGCCTGCACCGAAAGATGCTTGAATCAGGGTGCCCGAGTGATTGGCATGGATCTCGCCGCAACTGGAATTCCCGCAGCCACATCCAAAGCAAACTACCTGCATGCCCAGGGCAGCGTGACCGACGCAACTGCTGTCACCCAAGCGATCTCGCAAGGCATCGCTCGATTCGGAAAGCTAACGGGAGCGATCTGCTGCGCGGGAATTTTGCATGCGGAACGCGTGGTTGGACGTGACGGACCTGCCAACCTAGAAGCTTTTGGTCGAGTCCTAGAAGTCAACGTGTTGGGAACATTCAATGTCGTGCGCTTAGCCGCGGATGCCATCGCTAAGAATCCGCCTTCCGAAGCTGACGGCCAACGGGGCGTGATTGTGATGACTTCGTCGATTGCAACCTACGATGGACAAGTTGGCCAAGCGGCCTATGCAGCCTCCAAAGGTGCCGTCGCTTCCATGACTTTGCCGATTGCTCGCGAGCTTGCCAAGCTGGGGATTAGGATCATGAGCATTGCACCCGGCGTTTTCGAAACGCCGATGATGCAAGCTGCCTCCGACAAAGTCCGCCAACCGCTGCTCGACCAAACGCCGTTTCCCAAACGCTTTGGACAACCCGACGAGTTCGCGGCGATGGTTGAACATATCTTTGAAAATCTGATGCTCAACGGTTCCGTCATTCGGCTCGATGCGGCGCTAAGGATGTAGGCTCGACGCGGCGTAGCGCACTTCTTGTAAACACCCACACTACTTGATCAATAGATTGAACTGTCAGATCTCTGAGTAAAGAGGCTCCACCCTGCTTCTTCTAGGCGATGATCAACTTGTAAGACATCAACGATTAATATTAGTGAAGTGGTAATCAGAGGTTGATTGCGACGCAGCAAGTCTCTCCATACTGCAACGGCATGAGAATGCCAATAGTCGTCTGAATCGGTGAGCGCGATCAGTCCCGACGTATCGAGGAAAACAGATTTCATTTCTTATCGCCAAGTCGATAGTCATCAAATCTTTGTGAAAGATCGCCCAGGCCACTGGCAAACGAGATGCCTTCAATCGGGTCTGTTGCCGTTACTTCTCCGCCTATTTGGTCCTCTTCCGACTCAACAGTCACGATGACCTCAGACTTTTCTTCAAGATCAACTTCCTCGAGCGGATGAAAGACACCGTTTAGATAGATCGCACGAATGTGTTTTTGCATGACTTGAGCCTCTTTAGACATTGAGTATAAGCTGGCTCATGTCGCAATTCCACGCCGTCTTACGGGAAGAACTGAGATCGAGCGGCTGGCGAGTCTCGTCGGGCTCGGCTGGAAGAAAAGTCCATAACTTTCCGCGGTTCTATGCTCGTTCGTTAAGTTTGCTAGCTTTCAGCCAATTCGGCCTTGCAAAATAGCCGCCCAGTTGCGATTCTTTGGAGAACTTTTGCAGGGCGAGACATCTCCTACATTTTGGGGACTTTCTCTGTGAAGTTGCCTACTGCATGCCGCCGTTTGTCAGGCGGTTCAGTTCCAGTGGTCTGGAACTGACACCAGATCACTACTCTAGAGAGACTCGCACGAGTGCGGCTATCGGTCCGCAACCAGGCGAGTCAGGAGCCTTTACTCCAATGCTACAAGTACAGTTGCCCGATGGATCGTTGGTTGAACATCCCGATTCCGCTTCGGCCATGGACGTGGCCAACAAGATCGGTCCTCGATTAGCCAAAGCCGTTATCGCTGCGAAAATCGGCGACCGCATTGTCGACGCAGTTCGGCCTCTAGCGGATCTTACCGAGGATCGTCCAGTTCCGCTGAAGCTGCTGACCGAAAAAGACCCCGAGGCGCTCGATGTCCTCAGACACTCCTCGGCCCACGTCATGGCTCGCGCGATCATGCGGCTGTTTCCAGGAGTCTCGCTGGCCTTTGGTCCGACCATCAGCAATGGCTTTTACTACGATTTCGATCTTTCGCACAAACTCAGCGAAGCCGATTTCGAAGCGATCGAAAAAGAGATGGCCGCCATCATCGAGAAGGCCGAACCGTTCGAACAATTTTCTCTCGACCGCACCAAAGCCGTCGAGCTCTGCCGCGATCTGAAGCAAAGCTTAAAAGTTGAACACATCGAGACTGGCTTGGCCGATCACGAACAACTGGGCTTCTATCGCCAAGGCGAGTTCGTAGATCTTTGCCGTGGTCCACACATTCCCGATGCAAGCAAGATCAAAGCCTTTAAGCTGCTCAGCGTTGCTGGCGCGTATTGGAAGGGCGATGCTGCGGGCAAGCAGTTGCAGCGAGTCTACGCGACTGCCTTCTTCAATCCCAAAGACATGCAAGCTCACATCGACCAGATGGAAGAGGCCAAGCGTCGCGATCACCGCGTGTTGGGCAAGAAGATGGGCTTGTTCCAAGTCACTCCCGACGTCGGTCAAGGTTTGTGCTTGTGGATGCCCAAGGGTGCGCGAGTGCGAGTGTTGCTGGAAGACTTTCTGCGACAAGAATTGCTGCGTCGAGGTTACGATCCAGTCTTCAGTCCGCACATCGGTCGTGTCGAACTTTACGAGACAAGCGGACACTTCCCCTACTATCGCGATAGCCAATTTCCACCGCTGTATCATTCACCCGCCGGTGCGTTGATCGATGCTTGGATGGATAAGCTGAAGAGCGAAGAAGGACTATCGATCGAAGATGAACGACATTTAAGCGATGCTGCTGCAGTGTTGGGTGCTGAGCTGCCTGACTACAATCCTGGAGCTTCGATCGAGGAACGCCTCAAGGTTTTGGATGCATTCCAGCATCAGACCGAGCGTTACTTGCTCAAGCCGATGAACTGCCCGCACCACGCACAGATTTTCAAAGCTCAACCGCGTTCCTACAAGCAATTGCCGTTGCGATTGATGGAGTTCGGTACTGTCTATCGCTACGAACAAACTGGGGAACTCAACGGAATGCTTCGCGTCCGCGGATTGACTCAGGACGATGCGCACATCTTCTGCACTCCCGATCAGGTGGAAGACGAGTTCCGCAATACGATCGAGTTGGTGCGATTTGTGCTCGAAAGCGTTGGCTTGAAGGATTATCGCGTCCAACTTTCCTTGCGAGATCCGAAGAGCGACAAGTATGTCGGCAGTGAAGAGAACTGGACTAAGGCGGAGACTGCCCTAAGAAACGTCTTAGAGGCGAGTGGTCTGCCTTTCGTTGCTGCCGAAGGCGAAGCAGCGTTTTACGGGCCCAAGGCGGACTTCATGGTTCGTGATTGCATTGGACGCCAATGGCAATTGGGAACCGTGCAACTAGACTATAACTTACCGGAACGATTCAAGCTGGAGTATGTCGGTCCCGATAATGCGATGCATCGACCAGTGATGATTCACCGAGCTCCGTTTGGATCGATGGAACGTTTTGTGGGCATGTTGATCGAACACTTTGCTGGCGCGTTTCCACTTTGGCTAGCACCTGAGCAAGTTCGCTTGCTGCCGCTGAGCGAGAAGTCAAACGACTATGCTTACGAATTGGAACGCAAGATGACCGCAGCCGGCTTGCGAGTCAGCACTGACGCTCGAGGCGCGAAAGTGCAAGCTAAGATTCGCGACGCTCAATTGGAATTGATCCCCTACATGGCAGTGGTCGGACCGAAGGAGCAAGAGGCTGGCGCGCTGGCTCTTCGCGACCGAATCGACGGCGACTTGGGATCGATGCCGGTTGAAGATGCGATGAAGAAGCTGCTTGATGAAGTCTCGCAACGAACCATTCGACAAGTGGTCCAGCGCGAGCCCGAGCCGCCTCAACCAGAAACCACCAACGCAAACTTTGAATACTAAACGAACAGCGCGACCGCGCTGATCACAACCCGAAGCGTTAGAACACCTAAACGAACTTTTGAACTCAAAGCGGAGTCGTATTGAATACGTTGTCGCGAGCGTTTGTTACGCATCGCGCGCAGGCAGGCTGCTAGGATGGAGCTTGCACACATCGCTTTGGATTCTTCATTAACCCCCAATACTATGTTTTTCAAAAACGATTCGAGACTTCGTCATAACATGCGAGTCTCGGTTGCCGACGCCACATCACACGGATTGATGGTGGGTATCGGCGAGACTTATTTGCCCGCGTTTGCTTTAGCAATAGGGTTAGGCGAAGTCACCGCTGGATTAGTGGGAAGCTTGCCGCTAATGATGGGTGGACTGTTGCAAGTCGTCACTCCTTATTTGCTGCGCCGAGGCATCTCCGAACAACGATGGGTTATTGGTGCTTCCTTGTTACAAGGACTCGCCTTTTTCCCGCTGATGATCGCAGCCGTTGTGGGCTACATCAGTCCAGTTAGCCTGCTGCTTTGTGCGTCGCTTTATTGGGCCGGTGGTTTGGCTGGTGGTCCTGCTTGGAATAGCTGGATGGAAAAGCTGATTCCCAAACAGGTGCGAGCGAACTACTTTGCGGGTCGCTCACGCTTCGCTCAGATCGCGACCGCCTGTGGCTTTCTTGGCGGCGGGTTGATGCTTCAGTCTAGTCGCAACGGCGGCTGGGAAACGCAAGCCTTTGCCTTGCTGTTTTTCGTTGCTTGGATCGCTCGTACGTACTCGGTTTGCATGCTAGCCATCCATCGCTCACCACAAGCTCCTGCGGAAGGAAGGCTGGTCGCCAAATCCGTCGTCGGCGCGACAGACCAGCCGATGAAGCCAAAGTCGGAAGTGACCGCGCGAAACTTGATCATCTATCTGGCGATGGTTCAAGGCATGGTGCAAATATCAGGGCCGTTTTTTACGCCTTACATGCTCAAGCATCTACAGATGAGCTACATGGGCTTTGCGACGCTGATTGCGACTGCTTTCATCGCCAAGATCGTTGCTCTGGCGACCTGGGGCAAGTTTGCCAAACGTCAGGGCGCTCAATGGCTGCTGCTACTTGGCGGAGTGTTGATCATCCCGCTCTCGTCGTTGTGGATTATTTCCGAGAATTTTGCTTGGCTAATGACTGTGCAAGCGCTTAGCGGGCTGGCTTGGGCCGCTTACGAACTTGGGTTCTTCCTGATGTTGTTCGAATCCGTTCCTGTCGCGACGCGTGTTCGCTTGCTGACCATCTATAATCTAGCAAACACGTCTGCGTGGTGTGGCGGAGCTTTGATTGGCGGAACGATACTCAGTTTCATTGGTCCATCGTCCACCGCTTACTTCACGCTGTTCGCAATTTCGACTTGCGGACGTACCTTAGCTTTCATCTTCTTGTTGACTTGTTGCCGCGGAGCGTCCAGCAAGATTCAGCAACACGGATTGAAACTGCTAAGAATGTCTGCCAAGCCCCTCCCCGCACAATCCAGTCCAGTACAACCCACTCCGGTACCATCCAGTCCAGCTCTTGAAGCCTCGCCAGTAACGGAGAGTCGAGAACTGGCCGCATGAACACAATTCGCCTCTGCTGGCGAATTAGAATGAGCAGTTCCGAATGAACGACACCGCCTCAGACTCGATCTTTGATCTCTCCGTCAATGACATTCACGGGAAAGCTCATTTGCTGGAGGAGTACAAAGGCAAAGTTCTGCTGATCGTGAACACCGCCAGCAAGTGCGGCTTCACGTCTCAGTATCAAGGCCTACAAGCGCTCCACGAACAATTCGCTAGTCGTGGATTGGTGGTGATGGGGTTTCCCTGCAATCAATTCGGTGCTCAAGAGCCTGGTACTGAGCAAGAGATTGCCCAGTTCTGTTCGCTGAATTACAAAGTCAGTTTTCCGATGTTTAGCAAAATTGACGTGAACGGATCAGACGCTCATCCGCTATTCAAGCTGCTGAAGCATCAAGCTCCTGGAATACTCGGCACCGAAGCTATCAAGTGGAATTTTACCAAGTTCCTTGTTGATCAGACGGGTAAGGTCGTCTCGCGCTATGCCCCCAGTACCGCTCCTGCTGATATCGCCGCCGACATCGAACGATTGTTGGCGTAGCTGATCCCGCCAGGGTTCAGATGTTCGTCAGCGGCTCATGCTTTCACAACTGTTGCGGAACGAAGGGGTTGTTGGGTTTCGTTCCTCAACCCAACCTACGACTATTATCTAACGGCCTAATGAACTGCTGGGCAAGGGATCTAGCGGTTGACTGCGTCGCGGGTTAGGCTGGCTCTTCTCGCCACCCACACGCTGTCCAACTTCGCCTACCCTGCGCTCGCTGATTGGCATCGGCAGCAACCCACCGGACTTATTGAGTAATTCATGAGCCAGCCAGATTCGCCGCATCTAGCAAGACCATCGTTAGCGTTTGATCGAAGTCAACGCACGCGAATCGCAATCTTGCTAGTAAGCGTGTTGATGGCCTTTGTAATGTATCTGCATCGGCTCACCTTGGGCGAGATCATCAAGTACGACTCGTTTCAACAAGCTTTAGGTGCGACTCGAGAAGATCTTGGTCGAGTCTTAGGTGCATTCTTTTTTACCTACGCACTATTTCAGATTCCCGCGGGTTGGATGAGCGATCGCTTTGGCGGTCGCATAATGTTGACTGGTTACATTTTTGTTTGGTCGTTGCTGACCGGACTCACCGGTATGGTGAGCAGCATCACCGCTCTGCTTCTAGTACGATTGGCCTGTGGAGTCGCTCAAGCGGGTGCCTATCCAACATCGTCGGCAATCGTCAAGCGCTGGATTCCGCTCAGCTTCCGAGGCCTATCCAGCGGCATGATCTCGATGGGCGGACGTATCGGCGGAGCTACCTCCGCGCTGCTAACTGCATGGCTGATCGCTGGCACCGATTCGTGGCGAGCCACGCTATTGATTCTCTCAGCCATCGGTATCTTCACTGCGATCGTCTATTGGATTGTTGTTCGCGATCATCCTCCTCAGCACACACCCGAGGAATCGAACTCTTCGATCGTTGAGAAGCAACGCCATGAAGCAGCGACTCTTGCAGAACTTCCGCGAATACTCTGGGATTGTTGTAAGAGTCGGTCGCTTTGGTTGGCCGCCTTTGTACAGTTCTCTGTGAACATCGGCTGGGTCTTTTTAGCTACGTGGCTACCAACGTACCTCAAAGACGTTCAGAAAGTTGATCCGCTTGAGGGAGCACGATTGGTCATGATCGTGCTAGCCTGTGGCATCCCAGCACAGCTATTGGGAGGGTTTTTTAGTGACATTTCGGTGCGATTGTTCGGTCTCCGGCTGGGTCGAATCCTGCCAGTGGCCAGTGCTACCTTGGTTGCTTGTGGCGCGTACCTGATGTGCACACAACTTGAGACTACAATTGCGATTGTCGCCTGCTGTTGCGTCGTGAGTGCCATGACGGATTTGGCCAATCCTTCGTTTTGGGCTTTCACTCAGGATGTTGGTGGCAAAAATACTGCTACCGTTCTAGGCTGGTGCAACATGTGGGGCAATTTCGGAGCTTCGCTCAGCGCAGCGGCCTTTCCCTACTTGATGAAGCTAGGTGAGGATCGCGGCTGGGGCACAACTCCAATGTTCGTTGTGTTTGCCGGTGCGTTCTTCTGCTGCTCGCTAGCCGCACTTGGAATGAACGCTGCGAAACCAATTCCGTTTGCTACACGAAGCTAATTTCAAACAGATTCCATGTCCGACGATTCTTCCATCCTTTGGTCACCGAATTCCGCGCGAATCGCTGCGGCCAATCTCACTCGGTTTGCTAAGCAATTCTCCGCGCGGCTTGGCGTCGACTTCAATCACGACAATCCGACGGCTACGGAGAGTTATCGGCGGCTGCATCAAGCCAGTATCGACCATGCGGCGGCTTTTTGGCGCGAGCTATGGAGCTTTGCTAATGCACCGGGTTCTTTAGGAGAAGTTGACTACCAACCTGGAGCAACGATTCGCGAAGGTGTGTGGTTTCCTGAGGGCCGAGTGAATTTTGCCGAAGCGCTGTTGTTGCCCGATCGATTAAGCGACTCGAGCTTCGCTGGAGCTGCGGCTATAATCGCTCGCGACGAAGCTGGAATTGAAACGACGTGGACTCGGCAAGAACTATTCGATGAAGTTCGCAGACTTGCGAGCTATCTTCATAGCGTTGGCATTCAGTCGGGCGATCGCATCTGTGCGGTCGTCCCGAATATCGGTGAAGCAGTCATCGGCATGTTAGCTGCTGCATCGCTTGGCGCAGTGTGGTCCTCGTGCTCGCCCGAGTTCGGCGACGACGCGATCTGCGATCGCTTCGGACAGATTGAACCCAAGCTAATCATTACCACTGCAACAGCGCTCTACAACCACAAGACGATTCGCCCAATCGATCGCGTCTTGAGCCTCTTGCATCGATTGCCATCGCTACAGCAAGTCCTGGTCATCGGTGAGCTAAGCGAGAGCCCTAAACCGAACTCTGGCGGAGTTGCGTTGGTGAGTTGGACGGACGTTGTTCACGCAAATAGTGGAGCGTCGACTCAAGCGAACCAACAGACTGTAAGCGACTTTGAAGCTTGTTTCCTCAAGCGCCGCGCCTTCAATCATCCGCTCTATATCGTTTACTCTTCAGGCACGACTGGAATTCCCAAGTGCATTGTGCATGGAGGTGGTGGATCGCTGATTCAGCATCTAAAGGAACACCAGTTGCACTGCGATCTACATCCCGGTGATCGCCTTTTCTACTACACAACGACAGGTTGGATGATGTGGAATTGGCTGGTCTCGGGCTTGGCCTCGCAAGCGACGATTATTCTGCAAGACGGTTCGCCCTTTGCTGCGGGGCCGGGCTCGCTGTGGACGATAGCCGAGCAGACCAAGGTCACTCACTTTGGTGCCGGGGCTCGCTTCTACGCGACGGTCGAGAAAGAAGAGTACTCGCCAGCCAAGCTTCATGATCTTTCGAAACTTCGCTGCATTATGTCGACGGGTTCGCCACTGCTTGAATCAACCTTCGATTGGATCTATCGCGAGGTAAGCGAGGATGTCAATCTGGCGTCGATATCCGGTGGAACCGATATTCTCTCGTGCTTTGTCTTGGGTAACCCGACATTGCCGGTTCGTCGCGGCGAGATCCAGTGTAAGGGCCTTGGCATGGATGTTCGCGTGGTGGACGAGACGGGGCAGGCGATTGTCGACCAACCCGGCGAGCTGATTTGTGCGGCACCCTTTCCAAGCATGCCAACGGGCTTTTGGAATGATCCCGATGGACAGAAGTATCAACGAGCGTACTTCGATCGCTACGAAAACGTATGGTGCCACGGCGATTGGAGTCGCGAAACTCCTTCTGGCGGACTGGTCATCTACGGCAGGTCCGATGCGACCTTAAATCCTGCCGGCGTGAGGATCGGAACCGCTGAAATCTACCAGCAGATCGAATCGTTCCCAGAGGTCGTTGAAAGCTTGGCGACTGTGCTCCGTAGCGATGGCGACGAGCAGATCGTGTTGTTCGTTCGCATGGCTCCAGGTCAAGAATTGTCGCGAGAGTTGGCTTCAACCATTAGGCAGCGAATCCGCAGTCGTTGTTCTCCACGGCATGTTCCAGTTTATATGGCGGCAGCCCCCGATCTTCCGCGAACGATCAGTGGTAAACTATCGGAGATCGCCGTGCGTAATGCGATCTCAGGGACAACCCTCGGAAACGCAGGGGCTCTAGCTAACCCAGAGTCGCTGCGATTTTTCGAAAGCTGGAGTCCAACCAATGCACTTTGATTTTGAATAGAGGAGCCAAAAGCGATGTCCGATGACCAGATGCCACTTCGTAAGATTGATCACGTCAAGTTTTTCGTAGGAAACGCGCGACAGTCGGCTTACTTTTATCGCAATGCCTATGGCTTTGATGTTGTCGCTTACGCGGGCTTGGAAACTAAGGTCAAGCACGAAGCGGGCTATGTCGTTCAGCAAGGTGGAATCACGTTCATTCTGGTTTCACCGCTGCGAGCGAATCATCTTGAAGCGTCTCGACTGATCCTCCACGGCGATGGAGTTTCCGATATCGCTCTACAGGTCGACGATGTGCGTCGGGCTTACAACTTGGCTGTCGAGCGTGGAGCGGTGGGCGTTGTCGGACCGCGCGTTATCGAAGATCAATACGGGATCTATGAATTTGCAACGATACGAGCTTACGGCGACACAACGCACACCTTTGTCAACCGCGATCGCTATAAAGCCTTCGCGCCGGGATTCGATCCGATCGACCCATCTCGCTATGACGCTAAGACTTACCACGATACCGGACTCTTGGCCATCGACCACATCGTCGGCAATGTCGAAGAAGGCAAGATGAACGAGTGGGTCGAGTTCTACAAGAAGGTACTGGGATTCGAACAACTGGTCTCCTTTGACGACAACGATATCTCCACCGAGTACTCGGCGCTGATGTCGAAGGTAGTTCAAAGCGGCCGAGGTCGAATCAAGTTCCCCATCAATGAACCAGCCGTCGGACGTCGCAAGAGCCAGATCGAAGAGTACATTGACTTCTACGGTGGAGCTGGCGTTCAGCACATCGCCATGGCCACCAACGACATCATCAAGACTGTGCGTCAACTTCGCGACAACGACGTCTCCTTCTTGCGTGTTCCCAAGACCTATTACGAGAACTTGCGCGAGCGAGTCGGTAATATCAAGGAGAGCATCGATGACTTGGCCGAGCTTGGCATTTTGGTAGACCGCGACGACGAAGGCTATATGTTGCAGATCTTTACGAAGCCCGTGCAAGATCGTCCAACGCTGTTCTTCGAGATCATCCAGCGCGAGGGCTCGAAGAGTTTTGGCAAAGGCAATTTTAAGGCGCTTTTCGAAGCGATCGAACGCGAGCAAGACATTCGTGGAACGCTGTAGCGGAACATCGTTTAACGGCAAGCCGCAGACGACTGCTTCCACAGACTTCCTAACAACAACCCTACGGCTAGCCTCGATTCCGCTATACCACTCGAGACACGATTCCATGAACCTTCCACTTCCAACCATCCGAAGCATTCGCGACTTTTATGCGTTCGAGCAGCATGTGAAGACATGCCGCGCGCATCGTGGCTTGGGAATGGTCGACGAGTGGTACCAGATTCCAGTCTTCTACTTCTCCAATCCCGCAGCAATTATCGGCGACGGCGACACCGTTTATGTGCCTCGCAGTAGCAACGAGATCGACTTCGAACTCGAGATTGCCGCGATCATTGGCCAGCCAGCTTCGGATCTCCCCGCTGATGACAGAGCGATGAACTGCGTCGCGGGCTTTACGATCTATAACGACTGGTCCGCGCGAGACTTGCAACGAGCCGAGATGAAAGTTGGACTTGGCCCCAGCAAAGGTAAGGACTTTGCCAATGCGCTAGGTCCAACGCTGGTTCCATTCGAGCAGTTGCAAGATCGCTACGATAATGGACGGCTGAACTTGGAGATGGAGGCCTTCAT
>CAYWNG010000132.1:5263-12233 GCA_964458685.1 uncultured Pirellulaceae bacterium | reverse complement strand
GGATCTCCGTGCATTGCCACCAAACGGCAGGTGGTCAATACATTGACGTGGGACTGGTAAGCATCAGTCCACCAAAGGATTAGGCGATGAACTCAACGTTTATTGTGAGATTGTGGCGGGGGAGACTGCATTGAAGTGTTTTGCATAACCCGAAGCTTTACAGCTTGTCGATTTAATCCCAACCCGCTGCGTTAGCGAGGGACATCTCGACAGCGGCCCGAAGCGTTGTCACGCGCCAGTACCACGCCAACGCTTTTGGAGTTGCGCATTTTCTAGGATTTCGGGCCAACGGCCCAGCGATTTACATAGCCCAGCCCAACGGCCCTACAGACTGGGCAAGGTAAACGGACAAGCCTTCGGCCTGAAATCCTAGAAAAAGTGCAACATCAAAACTAACGCGTCGGGTTGTGAATTGAGCTCAAGCGCGACATCAAAACCAACGCCTCGGATTGTGAAAGAGCTTCTTCGTACAAAATTCAAAAAAACGCTAGCCGATCTCATTGATCCCTAAGCATAGATACTTCACATCCAGATACTCATCGATGCCAAGCTGCGACCCCTCGCGGCCAATTCCGGACTGCTTAATGCCGCCGAATGGAGCGACCTCGCTGGAGAATGAACCGGTATTGATTCCTACCATGCCATACTCTAGCGCTTCGGCGACTCGCCAAACGCGGCTAATGTCTCGGCTGTAGAGGTAAGCTGCTAAGCCATATTCAGTGTTGTTGGCAAGCTGAACGACTTGGCTCTCATCGCTAAAGCTCAACAAAGCTGCGACAGGACCAAAAGTCTCTTCTTGCGCGATTCGCATTTGCGAGTTGACTCGACCCAACACTGTTGGCTGAAAGAACAGTCCGCCTTGAGCGTCTAACGAACCACCGGTCAACAAATCGGCTCCTCTTTCCATCGCGTCGGCAACGTGACTGGCAACTTTCTCGACGGCACTCGCGTTGATCAGGGGACCAATATCAGCTTGGGGATTCAAGCCATCACCGACAGACAGCTTCGCAGTTCGTTCGACTAGCTTAGCCGAAAACTCTTCGTACACACGGTCATGGATGTAGAAGCGATTGGTGCAAACGCAAGTTTGTCCAGCGTTGCGATACTTCGAGGCAATAGCGCCGGTAACAGCCGCGTCGATATCGGCATCCTCGAAGACGATAAACGGTGCATGCCCACCAAGCTCCAATGAAACCCGCTTGATAGTCCCCGCACATTGCTCTGCAAGTATTCGGCCAACGCGAGTTGACCCCGTGAAGCTCAGCTTACGGACTGTGGTGCTTGAGGTGAGTGCTTCACCAATCTCTTTGGCATCGCCGGTCACAACCTGCAGGACTCCTGGAGGTATGCCAGCTCGATTCGCCAATTCTGCGAGCGCTAAGGCCGATAATGGCGTGAACTCGGAAGGCTTAACTACCATCGGACAACCAGCAGCTAGTGCAGGAGCGACCTTGCGAGTTATCATCGCTGCCGGAAAATTCCACGGAGTAATCGCTGCGCAAACGCCGACCGGCTGACGCAGGACAATCATCCGTTTGTCATTCATGGGAGAGGCCAGGACATCTCCCTGCACGCGCTTACCTTGCTCGGAAAACCACTGTACGAAACTGGCTGCATAGCGGATCTCAGCGAGCGACTCACGCAGCGGCTTACCTTGCTCGACGGTCATGATCATCGCTAAATCGTCTGCATTGGCGAGGATCAAGTCGAAGAGTCGCATCAACAAATTGGCTCGTTCGTGACTAGAACGTCGCTTCCAATCGGGCCACGCTGCATTCGCGGCTTCGATAGCACGGACCGTTTCGGATCGTCCCATGTTGGGTACGCATGCTACAGCTTGACCATTGGCAGGATTGTTGACTTCGATGAACTCACCAGAATCTGCAACGATCCAACCTCCGGCAACACAAGCTTGCTGCCGTACAAGCGATGGATCTTTCAACATGGTCCAGGTCATGGCGTCACCTCCAAGCTGATCAAGTCAACTTTAGAGCCTGATCGGACCTCGATAAAGCGACTTTTGGAAGTCGCTTGAATATCGTCGCCGGTCAACTGTTGGGATCGTAGCAAATAGACCGATCCGTTGCCGATTACCTCGCTCGTGTGAGGCTGAACCACCAGCGCCGTCCCTTCATCAATGCCGACGCCTAGTAGGTCTTGATGCTTCTTGATAACTGCTTCCAAGTCAGCAAAGCGATTGCGCTGCGCGAAGTGCTGATCGATCGCACTGCCAGGTAAAAAGGAGAAGCCACGTTCATAACCTTCGGCCATCATGACTGTGTTACCTAGTGGATGTCCTCGAACCAAGAACTCACCTTGAATTGTTGCACCTGCAGAGCTACCGCCAATCACACCGCCACGCTGAAGCACTGCTTGGAAAAGCTCAATCGCCTGTGTGCCTTCGTAAGCATCAACAAAGTTCCATTGCCTGCCGCCTCCGAACCAGACTGCAGTCGCTTCGTTCAGAGCCTCACGAAACTCGTCGCTGTCCACCTCCGTAGCGCCGCGTTGATTGAGTACAGTAACTTTTTCTGCACCAGCGAAGAATGGCGGAGGATAAGTCTCACGTTGTTCGCTAGGTGGAACCGCGGTTGGCAGGTAGACAATCTTGGCTGTAGATCCGCTAGCTAGCTCCATAAATTTGTTTACGACGGAACGAGGCATCGAGCCACCACCGACAATCACCAACGCGCCGGATTGTATTGAGGCAATGCCGTTGGGTTTTCCGGGGTCGACGTTCTTCGCTCGATCCCGAGCCGCTCGGCAGAGTTGCGTCCAATCAGCAAAGTCATTGTTCTTGAGTCGTAGAGTCTCAGCCGGTCGATAGTCCGCGGGCCCAAGTGATACAGTTACCTCACCAGCACCTATCTCACCAGCACCTATATCACCAGTACCTACCTGACCAGCACCGATCACACGAAGCGTTCGATTTCGCAGAATAACCATTGTGCCCGATTCGATACTTAGAACAACTTCGTTTCCCTTGTGCGCCGCCTCCTCGGTGTGCGGGCGATCGGTCTTTTGCTCGGTGCGCTGACTTCCCGCCGCCTCCTCGGTGCGCTGACTTCCCGCCCGCTCTTGATCCTGATGAACTGCATTCTCTTCCTGGGCGCGCGGACGTCCCGCCCGCCGATCCGCCGACCCTTCAATCCTCGCCTGAGGCACTAACCCAAACCCTACAAGCTCCGCTACGTCGCCCTCTTTAGCCTCCGCCCCCGACACCCCTGCAACTTGCCCCAGCAATCCACAGCTTTCACCACAAGCTGCCACCGCTCCTCGGCGTTCGAGCAGTTCATGCAGTTCATTTCGAAGCGCTTTGTTTTTGCTTAACTCAATTAGCTCAGGCCGCGAAGCTTGCATGAACCAAACTCCACCTGCGGCTCGAATGGCCTCAAGGAACTCACCGCCTTGACTGTTGCCAGCGCCTGTCTGCGACTGGGACAAATCCGACAAAGCGAAAAACTTGATCGAGCTATCTCCATCCCACTGCATCGAGAATTGTTCAAGCACTTTGGCATCACACTCGGCAGAGTGCAAAACAACTACGGCCAAATGAGTCTTCGGGATACGCCTCTTAAACTCATCCACGACTGGATCAGCGAACATCGATTCGCTGCTACCAATCAAGAGAATCGATCCATCGTAGCCCCACGGCTCAATTTCACTGAGTTCAGTTCCGCCGGGCTCAATTCCACTGCGCTCAGTTCGCGATTGTGCAAGTTTGGAATCCTCTTGAGCTAACACATCTATTGCCGAATCGGACTTTTGCTTCCCCAAGCAGGTCGTCGCCAAAGTCATTACGAATATAGGAACGGACAGGAGCAAAAAACTTGTAGCAGATCGGAAAGAGGTCATTGTTGAACGTTCAACCAAATAGGCTTGCTAGTTGGATTGCCTTTAGATTCGGATCGGAAGTGGAATTGGTATCGACCAGGTTCAATCTTGGGGGCCGCCGTGATAAAAACCTCGCGAGTATTTTGTCCGTCGACGACCAACAAGCCGCTGAGTCCAATATTGTCGACGAAACAACCGTGCGGCAAATTGCGACCAGAATCCTCTTTGCCAAAGCCAATGCCGCCTGCGACACCATTGCGCTCGACTTGGATCATCGCAGTCACCGTTTGCCCAGGACGAACGACCAATTCAGTAAGCTCTTGGTTCGGATCAGTTTTGGAAACTAGCGTGATCGAAGCTTGTTTCTGGTCATTGATCGTGAGCTTAATCTTCTCTTTTAGCTCTCGTTCAATCGCTGGACTTCCATCTGTGGGCATAGTCTTCGCGGTTAAGCGAATTTCAATCGCTTCGGTGGTTACAGCGGCTAAGTCGGAGGCGTAGACATTGCCGATGGCTGTAAGTTGATTCGCACCGATGATGACCGGGTTGGTAGCAAGGACACCTTCGGGCAATCCGTGGAGTTGTATAGCAATTGCCGCGTTCATCTCGTCGACTCGCTTGGCTTTCACGCTCCATTCTGCCCCCGTGTTCTTGGATGCCGTTAGCTCTAGCTTACCGAACGTTAGCGAAAAATCGGGAGCGGGTTCGCGGACAACGATGCGATAGTGATGCTTCTCACCGGAAAAACCTCGCGCGTCGCGAATGCGCAAATAGTACGTTCCATCCACAGGGGCTCGGAACGTCATTCGCGAGTCCGATCCTCGTTCGCGCAGAGGATCATCATCGTTCTCGAAATAGATGGGGAACACTGGCAGACCGTTTGGAATTGCCGCTTCATCCGCTGCCAATGGTCGCACGATGTAGGCTGGTTCGCCCAGTGCGTGAGATACCGGAGTTGTAGAGAAGAAAGTATGGCGAGCTTCCGCGCCGGGGTAGACTTTGAAGCCCGAGTCTGGACCACGGGGATAGAGCCACAGTCGCGTGACTTCGCCGCTTGAGTAAAGATATTCGTCAAGCTCCATGTCCTCCCATTTGTGCATCCGAAAATCGTCGCTCGTCGAGCTGTCCTTACCGCGAAAGGTAAAGTACGATTCGCGGACCGCTTGAAGCCGCGTTTGTAGGACAGGCTTACCAGACTGGTCAACGATATCGATCAGACTATCCAACGACGATTTTTCTTTAGCCGCAAAGACTTCAACGATCCAAGGCTTTCCAGCTTGAGCGGTAAACGCAAACAAATCGACATCGGAATCGAGCGAGCTTGTCGTGCTGCTACCCTGAACTCCATCCGCAGATCCATCAGCAGTTCCCGATGTATCAACAGTTTGAATTGCACCGGTTATCTCGACTGGCAAAGTAATCGCAGTCGCTGAAGCGATCTGATTGTTCGGTTCAGACTCGACAAGCTTGGCCATCTCTTTCGCTACCCCAGGCTGGTTGGCATTGCTTGCGTCTTTCGTAGCGGAAGGCATGGCTGTAGCAACTTTTGTTCCATCTTGGGCGATCTCCTTTGGGCCATTACTTTTTCCGAGGGAAGTGAGTCGCGCGGGATCAATCGGTAGAGCTTTTCGATTGCCTTTCAAGTCGACAACGATCGCCTTCGATGAATCAGAAGTGCAAATGGCGATGGGCAGTGTTTCGATCGTGGTAAGCTCACCCAGCGGTAGCAACTCGGGCATCGACCAAAGCTTGACCGTACCATCGGACGAAGCTGTCACCAATGCTTGATCGTTGAGCATCGTCATGCGCAAAACCTCACGCTCGTGAGCGAATCGCGCCAACTGCATCGGACTGCCTGCAGTTGCGGATGGATCGACCAACCACTGTCGAATTTGTCTATCCGCGCCGGTTGCGTAGACGAGCTTTCCGTCGCTGGAGAATCGGACACAGCGCATTTCGCCTTCGGGTTGTCCGAGCGTGTCTAGACGCGCCCCCTCTGGAACACTCCACAGCTTGACAGTTTGATCACCACTGGCAGTTGCCAAGATGTTGCCCGTCGGGTTGAAATCAAGATCGTAGATCGCTCCGTTATGACCTGTTAGTTGAGACTTTTGCTTTCGGGTAGCGACATCCCACAAAATGATTTTGCGATCGTAACTACCCGATGCTAACCATTTGCCGTCTGGAGAAAGCGACGCACAATAAACGATGTCGTTGTGGCCTTGGAAACGCTGTACGACATTCAGAGTCTTTAAGTCAACCAAGGAGATCTCGCCATCGACGCCAACGCGACCGCTACCGACGATCAACAACTTGCCATCGGCTGATAAGCGCAAGCTGGTCACCTTGCCTGAAAAGCCAACGATCTCACCGATGACTTTGCCAGTCTCAGCCTTGGCATTCTCAGTCTTTCCAGCGACTTGATTGCCAGGTTCGGCTTCAGTAATTTCAACTTTGCCAACGCGACCAACTGCGATTCTGGAAGCGTCAAGACTAAGTGCTGACGAAACAAAACTCTTAGCACTCTGAGCTGACGAAGGCTGTGGCTTTGAAGGTGCCGGGTGATCCACATCAATCTTTGCACCACCAGCGATCCAAGCGCGTACAAGATCGAGTTCCGCTTTGGTCGGTTGCGGTTCTTCTTCGGGAGGCATCTTCGGCTCAAGTTCGCCCGACATCGTTCTGTAGATCAAGCTCTCAGCGGGAACGCCTGGAACGATCCACTTACCGCTGCTGGACTTGCCTGCTACCGCTTTGGCCAACGAGCTGACGATGACATCGCCTTCAGGGTCGTTGTCGCTATGGCAAGAGAGACAGTACTTCTGGAAAACGGCCATCACCTTCGCAGAATCCGCAGCGGGATTCACCGATGGTTCTTTCGTCAAAGCGCTATTATCGCTTGCGGCGGCGGGCTTGATGCCGTCGTCGTTGGCGAAGAGATGGGACGCGCAAAGCGAGCACAGTAAAAGGAAAGACAAGCAAGAAGATCTGATCGCGATCATGGGTCTGGTCGATTGTCGGGTGGGAAGTTCAGGTAGGAAAGCTGCCCACTATTGTAATCTACCAGTAACGTTCGATGACAATCTGCCCAGGCGTCTTGGCTTTATGTTTCGTGATTTCTCGAGCAGCAAACAGC
>CAYWNG010000132.1:0-5253 GCA_964458685.1 uncultured Pirellulaceae bacterium | reverse complement strand
GCGACTCACAGTCGTTCAACATGTCCGGATTTCCGCAAAGCATGATTGCGCAGTCCTTGGAAAAAGGAATTCCAGCCTTGTCTTCCAGCGAGCCGTTTTCAATGCAGGTTGTGATTCGGCCGCTAAGCCCCTCTGGACAGGCCTCGCGAGAAACGATCGGCACATAGCTGAACTGGCCGGGATTACGACCCGTGTAATGCGCCATCTCGTCCTGATAGGCTAAGTCTCTTGCATAACGAGTCCCGTGGACCACCACAATTTTGCGGTAGTTCAGCCACGGCGTCTCGGCGCGCAACATGGCGATATACGGCGCAAGTCCCGTACCAGTGCCGATCAACCATAGTGTGCTCGCGGCCGGAGCGTGCTCGAGCGTAAAGCTGCCAGCAGCCTTTTCACTGATATCCAGTTGATCGCCTTCGTTCATCTTCCAGAGCCGCGGAGTGAGTGCGCCTCCGTCGACCATCACAATGAAGAACTCCAGCAGTTCCCCGTGAGGCGATGCGACGCTGTACGGACGATGCAAATGACCGTCGGGAAGTTCCATACCAAGCTGTAAGAACTGCCCCGGCTTGAACGGATGCACCTCGGGTGCGCGAACTGTCAGAGTGAAAAGTCCCTCATCCCAAACTCGTTTGCGCTCGATTGTAGCCGGAGTCCATTTCATGACAGACAATTCCTGGTGTGTTTTGCGACGGATCGCGCGGAGCAATAAAGAGGAGCACCCGAAATGCGACTCTTGGCAACCGTCACATTGCGAACGCCAACAAAATAGCTTTTCCCGAGCTTTGTGTCTACGAACCCTCGCTAAATTGCCGCAAGGTGATTTTCAAAGCCGTTGCCGGTTGTCCTCTTCCTGCCGATTGGTTAAAGATTGACCCCCCAGGCTCTCTTCGATAGAAAACACCTCCGACCTGAACAGCCGGACGGAAGGACTTGCTAGATGGCTGAGATCAATAATCTAACTGTTAGGAATACTCTTCACTCCAAATACCTTCTGCGTTGCACGATTGTCAGAGGGTAACTTGTCAAGCTCCATCAGTCTTCACCAAAGAGAATTGATCCTGATTCAGTCATTAAGGATTACTTAATAACTGCCGACGCAAACAGCACCGAACCAAACAATATAGCCTACAAGTTAACCTCGCGGTCGTCTTCCGCGTTCGCCATGCCCGACGTAGCCAACTCCGCCGTTGAGCCAACGACGTTTTCAGGCAGTTTCTCGACACAGGATTCAACACGAAAGAGCGGCTCAAGGCCGCAATGAAACAACGTTCGGCGTGGACTTTTCTCCAAGAGCTGCTCGAGATGAAATTCTATCTACCATCGAACTATGAAGTTCATTCTGGGAATCGTTTGATGCTCATCTGTTTTGGCGTTATACCCTCACTACTGCTACAATGGACTGTAGCAGTCAAAGCGGCGATGTTTTGGACTATCGACGATCTATCGAGGAATCATGTTATGATCGTGAAGTGGAAGACTAACTTGCTGTGTGTTATCGCATCAACGTTGATTCTGTGCTTGTTATCGACTATCGGTCACGCGCAGACGGGCTCTTCCACAACGAGCAAGAATGCAGAGGATCAGGCGGCTTTGTTTGAGTGGTTTGACGGTCTTGGTTTCATGGATTATTCCAAGCTGCCGCTCGTTCGAGTCACCACGGGATGGTGGAGCCAAACGGGAGACGAAGAGCCTAAGAATAGCGATATTTACGCTTTTCTTATTGATGAAGATAAGGTTCGACTACGAGTCTACACGCTTGATCTATTGGAGAATAGCTTTGAGTTCTCACCACGCGATGTACTGGCACACAAGGTCGTGAAGTTTGAAAAAGTCGACTTGGCTGAAACTGCAAAGCAACTACTGCGGGAACACGCTGAGCGGAAGGCTCAGAAGGATTCCGACGTGTGGAGAAGGATGTGGAAAGAACTTAATGAAGGTAGTGAGTTTGTAGTGCTGGCGCGAGCGTGCGCCGCTCAGAATGAACCCGAGCTATCACAGCAACTTATCGATGAAGCAACGGAATTACTTACACAAGATGATAGAAACACCGGGTCAAGCTTGAAGGAGGCGCTCGCTGACGATCTTGCTCACGTGACCATGTGGCGAATCGTTCTAGATTTTGGCGATGCCGAAGTTCCTCGAACTGAACTTCTGGCGAGGCTAGAACTGTTTCGCAAACACTATCCCACGTCGCGTCACTTTGCGCGTGCGACTGAGACGGCAGAACTGCTCCAGGAAATGGTTCGTGAAGACCGTGAGCATAAAGTTCCGATGGCCTTCGATGATCTTGGGACGGATGAAAAGGTGGCTGAACTTATCTTTCAACTCAGAAATCAAAATGGCCAACAGTGGAGTCAGCCAGGTAGCTGCGACATCTTCTTTAGCGATGATCTGTTGATGGACTTCGGCGAGAAGTCGGCGGATACGCCGAACGTACAACCCAAAGTGCCCAGTCCTGCTCAACAACTGGTCGATATTGGTTACGATGCCGTTCCGCAATTGATTGCTGCTCTAGACGACAAACGTTTGACTCGTTCAGTTGGATACCATAGGAACTTTTACTTTTCGCACCATGTCTTGTACGTAGGTGACTGTGCCGAACAGATCTTATCACGCATTGCCAATCGCAGCTTCTATCAACGCAGGCACACCAATGCAGCGATGATGAAAGATGGTGATTCGATGACAGTGAAAGCGCAAGTTGAAGAATGGTGGCGTGAATTCAAGCAGAAAGGAGAAAGGCAGGTTCTGCTTGAGGGGACAATTGCAGGCGATGAGAATTCGCCCAAGCAAGCACGGCAATTGATTGCGAAATTCCCAGCAGATGCACTCGAAGCAATTCGCCAAGGAACTGCAAATGCGACTTCGCCTTGGGTTCGAAACCAGTTCATTGAGTTATCGAGTTCGTTGGGAGAGGCAGCGAATGTGTATCTCAATGATGTGATGGCCAAAGCACCAGCCCTAAAAAATCGTGTCAAAGCCGCTACTCATCTTGCCGAACACAATCGGCCCGTTGCCGTCGAGGCGATGATAGCTGAATGGAAAGCGCTAACCAAAAAAGAGTCAAAAAGCACATCGAAGCATGGAACAATGGACGAAGGTACTAGCGACTTGATCAGGTTCTTGGCTTTGCAAGATTCGCTGGATGCGCTTCAATCGCTAAACGAAAATCTGCACATGCATCGGATTAGCTCACGATTCGAGATTGCGACAGCTTTCGGAAGGAGTGAGGGAAGCTTGAGTTCTTCGAGCAGCCACACTGATTTGTTGAACGTCCCGGACGATCGAACCGTGAAGAGTCATGCGGTAGAGAAGGAAATCGAATCCTTTTTGATAACTTCGCTCAGCGACATCGGACGGCGAGAAGGGCTGACCGCGACTTGGAATCGCCATAGCTTTGTTAATCCAAGGGTGAGTGATGTGGCAGGCTTTGTGTTAGCTCAACGTTACCCCGATAAGTACTCGTTCGATCCAAGCGCCATCGGAGAGACGATGAAGGCCCAACGAATTCGAGCTATCAATGTATGGCGAAAAGAAAACGGACAGACTCTTCTGCCCGAAACTCAATCTCACAAAATCGAACGTATTGCCGCTGAGGTAACAGACGTCAAACTCGCTGCCATCGTCTCAGCCGCAGACGACCGTATTCGTGCAGCAGCGATTGAAGATCTCTTGAAACTTGGCTTGGGAGCTTTAGATGCCGTCCTCGAAGCCATTGAGAAGTCGCCGAAAGACGGAAAAGCTGAGGCTGAGTTGCGTTCACTGGCTAAGAATCTCTCCTCTACCGTAGCGCTGGTCTCAGTCGAGGAAGACTCAGCGGCAATTGACGTGGACCTTAAGAAGCGGCTCGATGAGTTTTCAGGAAAACCTTTGGAAAAAGAAAAGTTGGTCGACCTTTTTTTAATGGTTGTGAATGAGTTGCCTCAAGGGTCAACCGGCATCAGCGTATGCCTACATAGGAGCAACGCTAGGTCCGGCATCGAAATGTCGGTCCGTTTGACGACCGAGTGGCCCGAATACAATGGCACGCAACAGCTCTGGAACATAGGCTCAGCATCCCAAGTCGACGGCGTCAAAGACTATGGTTCGAAAAGTAGCTGGAGCCTAGAACATGCTGAAGAACGCGAATCCTTTGCCGACTTTCTCAATACTGTCGATGCTGCACTAAACTCACCGATAGAACAACCCTTCGAGATTCTATTCACCATGATTCGAGACGAGTATTGACGTATCGCGACGGAATGTCTACCAATCAAATCTGGAATCAGCGTAAGGTCTAGTCGACTAAAGCCACAGATGTGTAGACGAATCCTGTTAACGCCGCCATTCCCAATACTGACAATCTCAAGCCTAAGCGAAACCTCAAGTCATGGGCATTATCGATCGCGTAGGTCCTGGATTCGTAGGGATTCGTCTCGGTTTTCATTGGCATTCATGATCACCGTGATCGTGATCACAGCATTCGTTCGTGGCTGGCTGGCACAGTAGCGCAGATTTGTTCGCCAACATCATCTATATCGACCAACCGCACGACGGACATCGCCGGTCGGATTCCGTAATCACGTTTTTTGCGCAGACCGTGCAGTACAACGATTCAGGTGCAAATTCAGCTTCTGCCAATGGTAAATCCTTCCGCAAATCACCAGGAACCGCAGCAGCAACATGCTTTGGACGTACAGCTCCTGCAATAATCAACCCAATCCCGAGAAGCCCAATCAATCCTGCGGTAAACAGTAGCGACGTTTCTCCAGATTCGTTGACGAGTACCATCGAGAGCATGTTGTTTGAATCTCCAATGCGAGATGCGGTGAGAGGCCTGCGGAACCAAATCAGCCCAATCGCAGAGAGGAGCAAAATTACACCCGTTGCATTCATATCTACTAAATCTGAGTCCTAGCTTGGAAAAGTGTAATCGGATA
The DNA here is from genome assembly GCA_964458685.1 of uncultured Pirellulaceae bacterium. Taxonomy (GTDB): domain Bacteria; phylum Planctomycetota; class Planctomycetia; order Pirellulales; family Pirellulaceae; genus Aureliella. Next base: position 331 of record CAYWNG010000132.1, on the reverse strand, counting down.
ACGGCTGCAATTGCTGCGACCGCAAGACGGCAACCGCGTAACTTGCTTGGTTGAAGTAAGCCGCTGCGCGACAGTTAAGCAGACTTTATTGTAGCCGATCATTGACTGGCGTTTCAACAATACACACGAAGACGATCGATGTCCCGCTTGGTATGCCGAGACTGAATATCAACCGTTCTGCGAGTACTTTGAGCGTTAGTATGGTATCAGTTATTGCGACTGGAGCCTCGAAATGCGGCAAGAAAGCACAATGAGCGAGTCCCTACAAACAGAACTCCCAGTTACAGAGTCCTCCCAGCCACCACCCGCCAGCACCCCTTCCGCAGCTTAA